>CAZQUT010000074.1:0-5372 GCA_964596555.1 uncultured Thermotogae bacterium | reverse complement strand
AAAAAGTAGTTGCATTCTGAGGTCTTGCATGTCTTGCAACACGAGAACTCTTTTGATGCAAAACTAAACCTGAACTCCGAGCCTTACGTTACGGTTTACACTCGTGAACAAAGGAGGGACTACCGCCATTGGCATTCATTATGAAAATTCTCTCAGGACTCATAGTCCAATCGACGAAATAAATCTTCTGGCCGTCCGGGGACCAGGCAGGATCGTCTTCATTGGCAAAGAGCGCCCAACTAGGCTTTCCTTCATCACAAGTGAGCTTTCGCTGCTGCGTGCCGTCCGCGTTCATCACCCAGATATCAGTGTTATGACATCCAATTTCTTTCCAACTGCGCGCGTATCTACAAAACACGATCTCGGTCCCGTCTGGTGACCAATTTGGACTTTGATCCCACACCTTATTTCGCGTCAGCCTTGTCAGGTTTCTTCCGTCCGCCCCAATAATGTAAATCTCACTATTCCCACCGTGGTATAGAACAAGAGCCATCCTTTCGCCATCCGGCGACCACGCGAGGTCGGCCTTGCAGGCATCATCGTGGGTAAGCTGAAACAATTTCCCATCAACAAGATCCAGCAAGTAGATGTTCTTCGCGCTGCCCACAAAGGCCAATTTCTTGCCGTCCCGCGACCATGCGGGGCATTGACAATCCAAAGCCTCTGAAGCCGCGACTTTTTCTGCAAAACTTCCGAACAGGTGGTAGATATAGATGTCTCCATTCTTGGCGTAGGCTAGCATCGACCCGTCAGGAGACCAGGCTGGGTCGTCTTCGCGCTCGGTGGGCGTACTCGTAATATTCGTTGCCTGCCCCGAAGAGGAAAGAATGTAAATATCGCTGTTGGGGCGGGAGAAGTACGCAATCATTCCCGTAGAACTAACAGCCAGGGCGCGAGTATGGCAGGAGAAGACTAATGGCGGCGAGGAGAACAGCCATGTTGTCCCGGCGATAATAATGATGAAGGAAACCAGGCTCACAGGGATCACAATCCTTTTTGCTTTCCAGAGAGCTTTGCAAAAACGCTTGACATCACTTTTGATGGGAACTCCTGGGGAAAACAGGTTGCGTCCTGGAACCCTATACCCAACAATACCTCCACCTATACCGGAACAAACCGTGAATATGCCCAGCGCGACCAGGTCGGCGGTGAAGTCACTGACACCCATTGCCACAAAAACCCCCACTTCGATGGCTATGGTAATACCAATAGCTATCCAGAGAAAGCCTCTATCTAAAAAATTGAGAAGTAAGATAATACCCGTGCCCGCAGGAACAGTGACTCCAATGCCGACTAGAATTCTTCCGAGCGTGGGACCGAAGCCCCCGGTGTGAAAGATGAGGACATACACTATCGCGCCTCCAATCACTAATCCGGCAACCGCCCCCAGCAAGATATTCGGGATTTTGGAGGAAATGGACTGTTTTAATCGGGTTGTCCACGAGGACGGTGTTGTGATAACAGTAAAAGTCGGCGGCGTAGATTTAGATTCGACTCTGGTTTTAAGCTCTACTTTAACCTCAGTTTCTTGGTCGTCCAAACGAACCGTAATGTACTCTATATAATGTTTTCCCCACTCTTCCCCTACGGCTTCTATCTCTATTTGCAGAGGCAATTCATCGGAAGGATCAATTGACTGATAGTCGCTGATACGTACCCAGGAATCCGGATTGCTAAACCAGATTTGCTTATACGGTCCACCTTCATTCTGCACGATAAACGAAGCTGTCTGAACTTCGCCAGCCGGAACACCGGAAAACCGTATCGAAGGGGGCGTTGCTACAGGTCTCGGTTTAGGCTCTTGAGGGGAGAAAGGCTCATCTCTTTTCCGCAGCCATTCGGCATCATACTTTCTCCTTGTCTCAGGATCGATCAGGACCTCGTACGCTTCATTTACTGCTTTGAATGCCTCCTCTGCATGCTGTTTGGCTGTTGGAGTGTCCTGAGCGCGATCAGGGTGGATACCCTTGCCTCTCTTCCGATACGCCTCCTTGATCGTCTCGTCAGTAGCATTTGGATCAAGCCACAGGATATCGTAATAGTCCTTCCACTCCGCCATCTCTCATCCCCTTCAGTCAGAAGTCTTCGCTATTTTCCTCGGGGTAACATCTTTGCGGTTGCCACAATACCTTCTTTGAGCTGTTTGCTTGCGACCACGGTAGCCAGTTCGTTTCTCGATGCGAGTCTTTTCAAGAACGCATAATCTGCGTCTTCGGTCCCGACAGTTATTATGTCGATCCCTTCCTTCTTGGCCTGCTGCGCTGCCTTTAGGGCAGTACGCGCGCTATCAGGAGCTCCATCTGTCACTATAACAAGAACCCGTTTTCCTTTCTTGCTGTGTAGTTCCTCTACCGCTAGCTCAATTACGTGAGTCATATTCGTCGTCCCGCTAGCAACTACCGACTCTATTGTCTTCTGTAAGACCGCGATATCCCTCTGCGGCGAACAAAGGTGGGTAGCAGAAGTATCGAAGGTGATCAGCCCCGTCCAGTACCCCTTTTTTTGCGCTTCCTTTGCAAACTCCACAGCGCCCCGTTTGGCTTGAGCAAGCTTATCCCCCTCCATGCTGCCCGAACAATCGACAGCAAGATACACGGTTCCACTTTCTCCCACCATAGCCTTGACGGGTTTACCTTCTCGCCTGATTTCTATACCACTTTTGGAAACGCTAATTCGCCTATCCACACCGTCTCTTCGCACCTCAACCCATTGACCTCCTTCTCCCTTTTTCACGATCACCCTCCTTTCAGTTAATCATACGGGTTCTTGCAATCCTTACACCCCAGCGCATCTACATCCCATTGTATTCACCCTCTTGGGGCGGGAGAAGAGGGAAAGGCGCAAAATGAGTGAGAAGATGAGCTGAACCTTAAAATCCTCGCTGGGGATTTTGGGGCTTGACTGCCTGTGGCTGTTCGAAGTAAGCCGCAGGCAGTTTCAGCTCGTCTTCTCAGCAGGGTCTCATTTTGCGCCAAGGAAGTTGGGGAGCTGGTTAGCAAAGGAGAGCCATATTTCAGGCTCTCCCTTCTTCCTATCCCTATTTCATTCTCTCTTTCCTGGCTAGCAATTCCTTCTCAATCTGCTTGAAGTACTCCTCGTACTGATCCAGCACCCGCTCTAGATACTTGACAGGTGCCTTTTGATCCACGCCAAACGTGCGCTTGCACTTTGGACATGTGATCCCAACCTTCTTCTTCTCTTTGTCCATGGTGTTCTACTGATGTTAATTCTTCCTCTTGGTGAGCCGACCTATCTCACCACACCAATCAAAAAAAGCTGCGGGGTCTCCCAACCAGTCAAGGTGGATCGAGCCTACTGGAACGCTCGACACAGCTGGAACGACCTTTACGGGTTGGGGTGCAGCTTATAATGAATAAACGGTGAGATGGGGTGGCGGTTGCTAACCAGCGTGGGGTGCTTCCTATCGGATCAGTCTCCTTTCTTCTCCACGCTGCGTTTGATGGCGTCAAACCAGCGGTTGATCTTCCTCTCTACTTCCTTTTGCGGTGAGCAGTATCGCTGTTGTGAGACGCGGATGATCGTCTCCCGATAGCTCTTTACTGGCCTTACCCGCGGGGGAAGACCATCGGCGTTGAACGGCCTTGAGGTGACTCCGTCGATGCACAGACGGATATACACCGAATACGGGGGAATGTGAATGAAATCCTGCCAGGAGAACTCGGGCGAGAACTCCTTCTCTAGCTCTTCTGCATCCTTTGCTCCTACCCGAAACGAGATAAGTGTCCCTACGTTCCCGAAGACCGCCTCTTTAACCCGTGGGTCAAGTTGCTCGATGTATTGATGAGCCAGGGTGAGGTTCAAGCGGTATTTCCTTGCCTCGGACAGGATCCCGATGAACGAGAGGGTAGCGAAGTTCTGAAACTCATCGCAGTAGAGGTGAAAGTCCTCCCTCTCTTCTTCCTCCACATCCACCCGTCCCATCGCCGCAAGCTGGAGCTTGGTGATAAGGAGGCTGCCTAAGAGGACCTGGTTCTCCTCGCCCATTGCACCCTTGGAAAGGTTGGCGATGAGTATCTTCCTCCCATCGATCAGCTCTCGAAAGCTCACGTTTGCGTGTGCCTGACCGACAATGTTTCTTACCAGCGGTGAAGTCAAAAAAGCCCCGACCTTGTTTAGGACGGGAGAAATAGCCTCTGTCTTGAAGCTCGATTGATAGGTGGAGAACTCGTTTACCCAGAAGTCCTTTACCTTGGGGTCGGTGATCTTTTCAAGGACTTTCTTGCGGTAGTGGGTGTCATAAAGCAGGCGTGGAATACCAAGCAGGCTTGAGCCTGGAACTTCCAACAATCCCAAGATACTGTTGCGCAGGATGTGAGCCATCCGCGGCCCCCACGAGGTGGCAAACAGCTTCTCAAAGACCGCCATCAACGAGGCGGCAACCAGGTGCCGCTTCTCTGGCCCTACGCACTCAAATGGGTTCAGAGAGAATGGCCACTCCAAATCCTGTGGGTTGAAGTAGACCACGTCGTTAATTCTTCGTTTGGGAACGAAATCAAGTAGCCGCTGTGCCAAGTCGCCGTGGGGATCCAATACCCCCACTCCTCGTCCGTGCTCCATATCCTGGATGATCATGTTCTCAAGCAGGGTTGTCTTTCCCATCCCTGTCTTTCCAACTACGTAAATGTGGTGGCGGCTGTCTTTCTGTTTGATCCCAAACTGGTTCTTTTTGTTTCTCCAGTTGGTTGTTCCAATGATAGTGATGGCCATACCCCTCCAATCCGGATAACCCAAAGCCACTGGGCAAGTGCTAGTGGCTTCGACTCCTGTTTGAAAGAGATTCTTGCTCTTCAGACAGCAGCCCTCTCTGCGTTGGTCTTGCGAGGAGGGCGACCCGAGTTGGAGGGGTGTGGACACCAAGAAGAAGATA
The DNA here is from genome assembly GCA_964596555.1 of uncultured Thermotogae bacterium. Lineage (GTDB taxonomy): Bacteria > Bipolaricaulota > Bipolaricaulia > UBA7950 > UBA9294 > M55B144. Next base: position 484 of record CAZQUT010000074.1, on the reverse strand, counting down.
TACCTATTATATCATATTTAGAGTAATACGGCAAAGAATGCTGGCTACCAGATACGTAAGCCGTTCTTGCAGGGAATACACAAAGTGATATCCCGATCGTTTGACATCGCCCCACTGTCACCAGCTGTATGTTCTTAATCCTTCTTGGAGGAGGGGTCACCAATAACGGCTTGGTAGAGGAGGCTCTTCTCTTGTTTGGCTTCGTAGTTGGTGAGCGCTGCTTCTAGCGCTGCGCTCACCATGTTCGATTTCTTTATGCTGCGATCGATACGCCGTAGATCTAACCATGCGTCGTCTAGCCGGTCTAAGAGAGAAGGAGGAATATAGAAAGTGGCCTTGCGGCGGACGCTGTCTGTAACCTTGGCTGGGCGTGAGGGTTGCTCCGCCTGGTTGTCGTCTCCAAGGTAGATGTCTGCTCCCTTTCCTTTCATTGAGGAACGTTTGTTACTCATCTTCTAACACCTCCTTTGCTAATTCGCGGTAC
>CAZQUT010000073.1:3204-5445 GCA_964596555.1 uncultured Thermotogae bacterium | reverse complement strand
GTCGACGATCCGCTGGATCGCTCTGTTCCCACGGTGGAGACACTGAAGCCGGTGGTGGCACTGGCTAACCTGGCGGCCCTTGCGGTCGAGCGAACGTATCGCTTCAGACAACTTGAAAAACAAAAGAGAAGGTTGCATGGCCTGGCGAAGTTCAGCCGCGAGCTAGCCGACGCACAGGATGTGGAGCAGATGTGTGATGTTGCGGCAAAGCGTCTGCAGAAGGACATGAACTACGATTTCTTTGGTATCTGGATTCGTGAGGGAGAGGAACTCATAATGACGGGCTACGCCTCGCAAGGGAACTACGCTAAAGAAGATGCTTTGTACACCGGGCTGCGTATGCCCGTCAGCGGAACTGGCTTTGCTCGCTGGGCACTTGAGCATCAGAAGGAGATCATCGTTCCCGATGTGCAACGGGAAGAGAGGTATCTGAAGTGGAGCGATCTTACCCGTTCCGAAATCGACGTTCCTATTTTGGCACGCAAGGAGGCGCTTGGCGTGATCGCTGTGGAGTCGAGCCGTGTGGATGCGTTTGGGGAGGAGGACAAGGAGATCATCACTGCTCTTGCCAGCCAGTTGTCGGTGGCGATTACGAACCTCCAGCACCGCACATTCTTGCTCCAGATACATGATCTTGCGGACATGCTCGTCGGAGCAACCTCGCCTGAGGAGCTGGTGGAAAGCACGCTTGATTTTCTCCGCGAGCAGTTTGCCATGCAGCGAAGCGCTGTTCTGCTGTGTGAAGGGGAGGATCTAGTAGTGCGTGGAATACGTGGCCTAGTCCAAGCGAATGGTATCAACGTTGGGGATTGTCTTCCTGCGGGGAAAGGGATTGTGGGTTGGGTGATGGAGCATAAGAAATACGCGCTCGTGAACGACGTTCACGAAGATCGGCGCTACGTGAAGGGCTTCCCCGTAATATGCTCTGAACTTGCGGTGCCAGTGATGATCGCTGACAACGTTCTCGGTGTGATGAACGTCGAAAGTCCCCAGGTGGGTTTCTTCGATGAAGAAGATCGGCGGCTGCTCGGGGCAGTGGCGGCGCAGTTTGCGGTGGCGTTGTCGAACCTTGAAGCAAAGTCGAGGTTGCGCGAGCAAGCAGTGCGCGATCCGCTGACGCAACTGTTCAACCGTCACTACCTAAACGAAGTGATCGATAGCGAATTCGATCGTGCCGATCGCTATGGCCGTGAGATCACGCTGATGATGATCGATATCGATGGCTTTCGCCGTGTGAACAACACTCTCGGTCACTTAAGGGGAGACAAGGTGCTGCAGAAGGTGGCGCAGGTCCTCTCGGAAGGGGTGCGTGCTGCTGACAGCGTAATCCGCTACGGTGGCGATGAATTCCTGATTCTCATGCCCGAGACGGTCGAGGGTACGGGGACAGTGGAAAAGAGACTGAAGAAGAAGGTTGAAGCGCTCCCATCCGAATTGGAGCTTGGCAATCTCAAGATCGGCCTCTCAATTGGGATCTACGTCCGCCAGGCGGGAGACACCCACTTGGTGGGGGAGGTCCTCGCCCAAGCGGATCAACGGATGTACGCCGATAAGCGCAAGAACTACGCCGCAATTGAGCACGTGGATGACTATCGTTATTGATCGGTTGAGTACAGCGCGGGAGTTCTCTGCCTGCGAAGCTTTGCAGCGTGCCACTTCTGATGGATCTGTGTCCTTTGCTGCGCCTGCTCTCGTGACGATCGAGAGGTGTAATGGATTGATCCTCGGAGCAACGGGCGGCGATGAAACGATGTGCGGGACGATCATCGACGTGGCGAGCGTGGATGGTGATCTCTCATCCTGGCTTAGCGCTCTCTACGTGGTGAGTAAGGGTGAGAGAAACAAGGGGATCGGCACGATGTTACGATCCATCGAGCGCGAAATTGGCATACAGGAAGGAGTGGCGCTTGTCAAGTGGGCGATCGATCCGCTGCGTAGCCTGGAAGCGCACATAGCGTTCAACAAGCTGGGTGCCGTTGCTATCGGCTACGAACGCGACATGTATGGTGAACTGCGCGACCGGAGGAACGAAGGCTTGGCTACGGATCGGCTGATCGTGGAGTGGTGGCTCGCCGCGCCGCGGGTGAAGGCGGTGGTTGATCGCCAAGTCCTTCCGTATCACTTTCACCTTGGGCTCAACAAGATGGAAGTGGCAACGCGAACCTCGGTAACAGGTAATGGATTGCGCCGTTTGGTGGGATTCGATGACGGCGTGTGTGGCGGTATCACGAGAAGCGCGGT
>CAZQUT010000073.1:0-3104 GCA_964596555.1 uncultured Thermotogae bacterium | reverse complement strand
AGCGGGCGAGAGAAAAGAGTGCTATCATCTGTGATGAGGATCCGTTGTCCGTTTAAGAGAGCGACGTACCCCAAAGACTAGGAGGAATAATGAACAAGAGAGAACTGGCGAAGATGATCGACCACACTCTCCTTGGGCCGATGGCCTCGACAGAGGGCGTACGTAAGCTATGCGCCGAGGCGAAGGAGTATGGATTTGCTTCGGTCTGCGTGAGTCCGTGTCATGCTGCGTTGGCGCGAGAGCTGCTTGATGGAAGCGAGCCGAAGGTGTGCGTCGTCATTGGCTTTCCCCACGGTATGTCCACGAGTGCGGTCAAGGGCTATGAAGCGGAGAAGGCGATCGCTGATGGCGCCGATGAGTTGGACATGGTGATCAATGTCGCGGCGCTCAAAGCGAGGGACTATCGCACGGTGTCAAACAACATTCGCGCCGTGTGCGTGGCAGCAGAGAAGGCCCCGCGCGAGGCACTGGTGAAGGTTATCCTGGAGACGGCTCTCCTAGATGACGCGGAGAAGCGCGCCGGGGCTATCCTGGCCAAGGCAGAGGGAGCGGACTTTGTGAAGACGTCGACAGGTTTTGCCTCTGGTGGCGCGACGGTGGAGGATGTTGCCCTTCTGCGCGAGACGGTCGGGCCATTGATGGGAGTCAAGGCCGCCGGTGGGATCCACACGTATGAAGAGGCAGCGGCGATGATTGAAGCCGGTGCGACCAGGATCGGTGCCAGCCGCAGTGTAGCCATCGTAGAGGGCGCCCCGGAGTAGAGTGGGAATCGAGCGGGGAGAGGCGTTTGTCCTCCGCGTCCGTGACTTCGGTGAATCCGACCTTATCGTCACTCTCTTCACCGAGGACTGGGGAAAGAGAACGGCGATCGCCAAAGGAGCGCGGCGGTTCAAGTCACGCCTGGGCGGGGTCTTCGACCTCCTGAATGGAGTGGAGGTCGTCTTCTACGCCAAGGCACAGCTTGATCTAATCAGCCAAGGAGCGTTGACCTCCGGGTACCCGCATCTGAAGGGCTCGCTGGAGACCGTGTTGACAGCGCTTGCTGTCAGCAAGCTCCTTGATAGGCTCCTTCCTCCCCACCAACAAGAACCCGCCGCTTACACGATCTTAGCACGCTTGCTTGCTTTATTGGAAGAAGGCGTGCCGCAGGGCGAACAGACGGCCGTGGCGGCAATGCTGAAGCTCTTCGCCGTGCTCGGTCACCGGCCGCACCTGACTGCATGCGTGCGTTGTGGGAGCGTGCACGGTCCATTTCGTTTTGTCCCAGCACGGGGAGGAATCGTGTGCACGAAGTGCGAAGGGAAAGGGATCGATATCAGCCGTGGCCTGGCTCTGTCACTGAACGCGCTCATCGATCGGCCGCTGTCGCGAGCGGGGATCGTTCGCCTGGCGGCGGACGATCTTTCCCTCACGCGTGAACTGGTCGAAGCGTATCTGCGCGAGTTGGTTGGCACGTGGCGTCGTGGAGCATGACGCGCTTTGCGCAATGCTTCCTTGAACTGGGATATGCGCTTTATCTATAGTTTCCTATTAGGAGGGTGAGATGCACTGCCAATTACAATCTCCGGAACGGATGTTATTTGATGGTGAAGCGAAGATCGTCGTTGCCCACAGCCCGGAGGGCGAGTTTGCCGTGATGGACGGACATGCCCCGCTTCTTGCGGCGCTTGGCCCATCGCCGCTGCGCATAAAGACCGAAGACGAGGAACATGTCTTTGCACTGAGTGGGGGCGTACTGCAGGTGACAACGGATGGCGTAACGATCCTCGCCCATGAGGCGATCCCCGCAGGTGAGATCGACCTCGCTGCAGTCAGTGCGCGCAGAGAGGAACTTGCTGGCTCCAAGGTCGCAGGCGCCGATGCATCCCAGGGGGATACCCCCCGAGGGGAGCAGGAGATCGCCTTTCTCGATGTGCAGAAAAAGTTGGGGGGAGAATCATGAATAGGCGGGTTGTGGTTACGGGATTGGGTCCGGTCACGCCGATCGGGATCGGAAAGGATGCTTTCTGGAATGCGCTTATCTCTGGCAAGAGCGGTGTGCGGCGCGTAGATGATTTGATCGATCTCTCCGGGATCGACGTGAAGATCGGTTCCATCGTAGAGGGATTCGATCCACTTGAGTATATGGACAAGCGGCGCGCACGCCGGATCGACCGCAGCACCCAGTTTGCTTTGGTTGCCTCAAGGCTGGCGCTCGATGACGCTGGTCTGTCTCCAGACAGTATTCCATCGCAGAGAACCGCAGCGATCGCTGGTACCGGAATTGGAGGATTGCAGACGATGGAGGAGAACTTTGCCGCGCTGACCGAATATGGTCCGCATCGCGTCAGTCCGTTCTTCGTTCCCCGCCTGATGCCTAATGCCATCGCTGGAGAGATCGCCATACAGTACGGCATGCGTGGACCGAGCTTTGGCGTGGTCTCCGCTTGCGCCAGCTCCGCACATGCGATCGGAATCGCCTCCGAGTTGATCCGTTCCGGACTATCAGATGTTGCAGTCGCCGGCGGTTCAGAGGCGGCCCTTGTACGGATCGCCTACGCCGGATTCGCCAAAATAGGAGCCATCTCCCAGCGAAACGAAGACCCGCAAGGTGCATCGCGTCCGTTTGACAAAGACCGTGATGGCTTCGTCATGGGAGAAGGAGGAGGGTTCATCATTCTCGAGGAGCGCGAACGAGCGCTTGAGCGCGGTGCGCACATCTACGGTGAACTGATGGGATTCGGAATGAGCGCCGATGCGGAGCATATCACAGCACCTGCTGAGGACGGATCCGGTGCAGCGCAGGCGATGCAGATGGCGATCGACCGCGCCGGGATCACCGCTTCCCAGGTCGACTACATCAACGCGCACGGCACATCGACCCTCCTCAATGACAAGATAGAAACGCTGGCGATCAAGACCGTCTTCGGCGACAATGCGAAGAACGTGAAGATCAGCTCCACTAAGTCTCAGACCGGCCATCTCCTGGGTGCTGCGGGCGCGGTAGAAGCGATCGCCACGCTGCTATCGATGGAACACGGATTCATCCCCGCTACCCTGAACTACGAGACCCCCGATCCCGAATGTGATCTTGATTACACTCCGCGAAACGTGGAGAAGAAGAT
>CAZQUT010000072.1:0-5613 GCA_964596555.1 uncultured Thermotogae bacterium | reverse complement strand
GACATTCTGTCACGCCTCGAAGCTTCCGGCTACCGCAATGGCTCGCTCCCGCTTTCACCACCTACTTACAGCCAAGCCGTTGTCATCGTCCTTCATCTTGGGGTTTGCTCCCTTCTCCTTCTCATCCTCCTGCGATTGATCCCATCGCTTCCCGTTGCCGCGCTCCTGCTTTCCGGTGCGGGCGCGCTCCTGCCGCTGGGCCTTGATGCAACCATTCTTTGTCAGGTAGACGCCCTTCTAGTCACTATCCTCGCCCCGGCGTACGCCGTCCTACTCTTCCTCCCCTCGACAAAGACCGGCTGGCGCGCTGGATTGCGCCTGGTCCTAACGTTTACCGGCACATCACTCGTTGGCGCGCTTCTCCTCTCGGCGTTTTTGTCGCAGCCGATCTTCCTGTTGAAGGTTGCCTCGTTTCGAGGGGTGAAGGTTTCCCTCGTTCTGCCGCCGCTGATCGGACTTGCTATCGCCTACCGAGGCAGGTGGCACGGTTGGAGAGAATCGCTGCGTGTTGCGAGCAAGAATGGGCGCTTGCCCATCGACAGGATTCTCCTTCGTGGTCTAGCCCTCGCAGGCTCTGTGGGGTTGATCGTATTCATCGTCATGCGCAGCGGAAACACGGAGGGGCTGGTCTGGGGAACGGAGACGAGGATACGCTCCCTGCTGGAGACGCTGTTCATCGCGAGACCGCGCTTCAAGGAATTCCTGATCGGACACCCGTTGCTCTTCCTGTTCGGGGCAAGCAAGGGAGACATCACGCTTCATCATTATCGCCCTCTCTTGCTGCTCTTTGGCCTGATTGGGCAGGCGTCTATTCTGAACACCTTTGCCCATGCCCACACACCGTTCCTGCTCTCGCTTCTGCGCACAGGTAATGGCCTTGTACTCGGGCTTGCGCTGGGAATCTTCCTGTACGTTGCGCTACGCCTTGTGATGAACGGGTGCCGCGTGCTGCGTGCACGCTGACGTGTGAGCGGTTGCGTCGAATAGTCTTCTAGCCTACCATCCGCGCTGAGGAGGGGAAATGGACAAGAAGCTGATTGAACAGGGAATGGGATTAATTCTGCGGGGAATCGGAGCCGAACAGCTGAACGACGAGGTGCTTAGCAACACGCCTCGCCGCGTAGCGGAGATGTACGCCGAATTCTTTGCCCAGGCCGACCGTAGCCCGTCGGATGTCCTCCAGGTACTGTTTAACGAGGACTACGACCAGATGGTCGTCAGTAAAGACATTCCGTTCTTCTCCCTGTGCGAGCACCACTTCCTCCCGTTCATCGGCGAGGCGGACATCGTGTACATCCCCAAGGGAAACCGGATTGTCGGCATAAGCAAGCTGGCGCGCGCGCTCGACATCGCCGCCGCTCGCCCGCAACTACAGGAGCGGCTCACCTCTCAACTCGCCGACGCGTTGATGGATCGTCTCGATCCCTACGGCGTCCTCGTTCGCATCGAAGCGACACACCTGTGCATGACACTGCGCGGTGTGAAGAAGCCGGGGACGAAGATGGTCACCTCTGCGATACGCGGGATATTCCGCACGAATCAGGCATCGCGCGAGGAGGCGCTAGCACTCATCGCCTAGGTTCGATTCGCCAGGCATCAAGCCGTGGATCATCCACCGGCAAAGGCGAGACCTCGACAGTTTGTGTCGTCTCGCCATGAGAAACCCGCAGGGCGACAGTCGCCCCGTCGTCATGGTCGCAGTAGCGGGCAGCGATCCGGGCGGCAAGCGATAGTTCCTCTTCGGATGGATCGCCCTCAACAAGGGCAAGTGGACCCATCACATCACAGGGTTCGATCGCGTAGCGCCCACGAGCAAATTTCGCCAGGACATTGTTCTCCCGCTCGTCTCGCCCCACGAATACCTTAGCTTTCTCAGAAATCCGAAACTGACGACCATAGCGAAGGAGGACGAATTCATCGATCCCCATCGCATCTTTGCCCACATGCGAGAACGCATCGCGCAGACGCGCGCCGTACACCTTGTCGGTGAGGATGCAGCCCCCGGCAGACTGTGGGTAATCGGTTATGCCGAACTCATCAGCAAGCCTCATCTGCTCTTGCCGGCTCCGTCCGGAGATGGAGAACAGATCCCCTCGCGAGATCCAGCCCTCCTTAACAGGCAACGTATCTGGGAGAAGGTTCGCTGACAGTGGGCGCAGCAAACGATCGTCAAGGCCGCTCTCTGCGGAGACTATTCCCATCGCTCTGCGGTGCTGGGACATCGGCCGTTGACCGAGCACCTCGCCAGTGACGACGAACTTAGCGCCTTCCTCTTCCATCACGCGCGAAGCTGCCTGCAGCATGAAGATTCGACAGTCGATACACGGATTCACCGCGGAGCCGTAGCCGTGACGTGGATGCTTGATCACCTGCAGGTGTTCTTCGGAAAGGTCGAGGGTGCGAAGGGGAATCTGAAGTGATCGCGCCGTCGCCGCGATCACTTCGTCGCGCGTTACATCCGCATTGACGAAGAACCTCACGGTGAGGCCAATCACATCGATCCCGGCACGTTTGACTATGGCTGCCGCGAGTGTGCTATCCAGGCCACCGGAGAGGAGGATGATCGCACGCACATTCCCTGCCGAAGTTTCACTCCCAGTCCTTATGTTCTTCATCTAATCTTCACACCTCACACCTAAAATCATATCGCTTTCCAAACACGCATTCACACAATTGAGGAGGAAGATAGAATGAATAGGAAAAGGATCTTAGTGATCGGTGTTCTGTTTGCGTTCATCGTTGCCGCGGGGCTAACACTAACCCAGCTCAACAACACAACAGGGAACCTGGCAGTAGGTGGAGTGCCTGTTCTCGCTCAGGATCAATCGACAAATCAGGCAATCAGCGATTCGGGACAGTCAGCGATCAAGACAGCCATCGCTGCAGCAAGCCCGGCGGTGGTGCGGGTGGACGTCACCGCCACCGTTGATGTTTCAGATCAGTCCAATGACATATTCAACGACCCGTTCTTCAAACGCTTCTTCGGCGAGCCACAAACACCACAGGAGCAACAACGGCGGGCGCTCGGATCGGGTTTCGTCATCGACTACGCTGGCCAAAAGCTGATAGTGACAAATGAGCACGTTATCGATAGTGCGGACACCATCCGCGTAACAAGCCCAAACGGGGAGACATGGAATGCAACGGTTGTGGGAAGCGACAAACAGCTCGACATTGCCGTACTAGAGCTCGATGGAGACATATCCAACCTCCCTACGGTAGCACTCGGTGATTCTTCCAACGTGGAAATCGGAGATTGGGCAATCGCCATCGGAAATCCTGTCGGAATGTCGTACACCGTAACAATGGGGATCATCAGCGCCGTTGGGCGCGATCTTCAGAAGCCGGACGGGAACGGGTACTACAACAACCTGATTCAGACCGATGCCGCGATCAATCCTGGAAACAGCGGCGGCCCACTCGTGAACGCACAGGGACAGGTTGTGGGGATCAACACGTTGATCGCCCGTGAGTCATCAAGCGGGATTACTGTTGAAGGAATAAACTTCGCTATTTCCATCAACCAAGTGAAAGAGGTCCTCGACCAGCTCGTCGCCACGGGCAAGGTCACCCGCGCCTACCTCGGTGTCTACATTCAGGACATCACTGAGGCAATGGAGAAGACATTCGGTGTCAACGCGGATGAAGGCGTGCTCGTATCCGACACCATCTCCGGATCGCCGGCTGAGAAGGCGGGAATCACATCGGGAGACGTTATCACCAAGGTCAATGGAGAGGCTGTCGGATCGACCGATGAGCTGATTAGCACAATCTCGACAAAGCCAGTGGGCAGTGTTGTCACCCTGGACATTGTACGTGACAAGGCGCCGATGCAGGTGCAGGTAACGCTGGCTGAAAAGCCCAGCGAAGAGGAACTCGCCACGACAACCACACCGAGTGACAAGCAAACGAACGCCGTCGAGAAATTCGGAGTTGCGATAGGATCGATATCCTCCGCTACTGCGCAGCGTTTGGGATTGCAATCGCCGCGTGGAGTTGTCATAATCGACGTAGATCCAGGCAGTAGAGCTGACTGGGCGGGACTACAGAAAGACGATGTCATCCGTGAGATAAACCGCCAACCGGTGCAATCGGTCGACGACTGGAACTCTATGGTCCAGAGCATGGATGATAATGCTGTATTGATGTTCACCATCGTGCGTGATGGAAGAACGTATTTTGTGAGCTTGAACTAGTAAGGCTCATCGGAGAGTAGCGCAGCCTGGTTAGCGCGCAGCGTTCGGGACGCTGAGGTCGCCGGTTCGAATCCGGCCTCTCCGATTAGATGCGGGAGTAGCTCAATGGTAGAGCACTGGCCTTCCAAGCCAGCTATGCGGGTTCGATCCCCGTCTTCCGCTCTTGAGAAGATGCGCCCGTAGCTCAGTGGACAGAGCAACGGCCTTCTAAGCCGTTGGCCGGAGGTTCGAATCCTCCCGGGCGTAGATGGCGTTATGTGAAATGGGGAGTGTGGCGCAGGTGGTTAGCGCGCTGGGTTGTGGACCCAGAGGTCGCGGGTTCGAGTCCCGTCACTCCTCCCACCAAATCCAAGGCAACAGAGGGCATTGGGCTGCATTGCCGACAGGCAAGAGTTTCATGACGCGAAACTCAAATTCACCAAAGCCTTCTGATAGAAACCTTGGGTACGCGCCCGTAGCTCAATTGGATAGAGCACCGGTCTTCGGAACCGGGGGTTGGGGGTTCGAGTCCCTTCGGGCGTATGTCATGAAAGCGGGGCCAGGTCCTTGGCCCCGTTTTTTGTGACATCCGTCGGGCTGGAGACTTGATCCCCTGAGTTTGCCCACAATGAACCGGCAAACTCGCAAGCTGCCCGAAACGGTAGCCGGAACCAAACACGAGATGCCAAAGCCATCTCGCAAGCTCATCGAAGATGAGCCCCCTTCAGGGCGTATGTCATGAAAGCGGGGCCAGGTCCTTGGCCCCGTTTTTATGCGATGCTCCTGACTGGAGACTTGATCCCCCGAGTTTGCCTCGCAATCAATCGGCAAACTCGCAAGCTGCCCGAAAGGGTAGCCGGAACCGAACACGAGATACCAAAACCATCTCGCAAGCTCATCAAAGATGAGCTCCCCTCAGGGCGTAATTGCAGAAAGGAGGCAAGAACGAGTCATTCCCCTTGCCCTCTTTTGCAATTCCGGTTGACTGGCGACTTGATCCCCTGAGTTCAGACGCTTCAACTAAGAACTATCTCCAAGAATCTTGCTTTCGGGATATTTCGTATTTGCTCTGCCACGCGCACCATTTGCTGATGTTTGTCAGCGTTTTCCACGCTTGGCGCATCAACATAGTATTTCCAATACCGCCAACAGGAAACCGTTGCCGCAGCATACTCAACATACAACTGCAGAGCTCTCGCCTCTGCTTCCTCTAACTCCCGGATTTGCTCATACCCTTTCACCAATGCTCGCGCCTTCTCAGGCACAACCCCTTGCCCTCCCCTACACAATCCCACAATCGCCATTCCCAGATCGAACACTTTGTCTTCATAAGCCGCATCTTCAAAGTCAATAATCGCCTTCAGTCTCGTGCCCTCAAACAGTACGTTGTCATAGAATATGTCTCCGTGCACCAATCCCCGTGGCAACCCTTGCGGTC
>CAZQUT010000071.1:0-5635 GCA_964596555.1 uncultured Thermotogae bacterium | reverse complement strand
GGTAGAGGACCCTTCCAATCGAGCTGAACTCGCGGGTTAACTGAGACAACGAGGTGTGGCGCAAGTCACTGATGAGCGATATCCCAAGGCCATGCAGTCTGCGCTCAGTCACTTTACCAACGCCCCAGATCATGCGTACGGGAAGTGGATCGAGGATCTGCTGCACATACTCGCGATCGATTACGACTAGCCCATCAGGCTTTTCAAGCTCCGAGGCGATCTTGGCCAAAAAGCGATTCGGGGCTAGGCCAGCAGAGCAGGTAAGGCCTGTCTCTTCCTTGATTCGATTCTTGATCCTGCTAAGGATCTCCGTGGCGTTTGCGCTGGCAGCGAGATCGAAAAACGCCTCGTCGATCGAGACTACCTCAACGACTGGAGAGTACTCGCAGATGATGTTGCGCACACGCTGTGAAATCTCCCTATAGCGAGGAAAGCGCGGCGAAAGGAAGATCCCCTGCGGGCAGAGCTTGCGCGCACGCGCCATCGGCATCGCGCTTCCGACACCGTACTTGCGCGCCTCGTAGGATGCGGTGGAGACGACACCGCGCGGGCCCAGCCCACCTACTATCACCGCCTTCCCACGGTAGCGCGGCTCATCCAGCTGTTCTACAGCGGCAAAGAACGCGTCCATGTCTACGTGGGCGATCCTGCGTTGCTCTGCGGGTTGGTGATCTCTCCCTTCGTTCATACCCTTCCTTGCGGCACTCGGCGCCTTTCTATTCCGCCTAGAAAGGATAGAATGAGACGTTATGACGATCAAGGAACGCATCGTAATCACCGGTCGACCAGGCGTGGGAAAGACGACGCTCATCGAGAAAGTCATATCCAAACTATCGATCCCGGTCGGGGGGATGGTCACAAGAGAGATTCGCAAATGCGGACACCGCGTCGGGTTCTCGGTGGTCGATATCGCCACGGGGACGGAGGGGATCCTCGCCCATATTCATCAGACGAGCGGACCAAAGATGGGCCGCTATCGCGTGAACCTACACGATCTGGAGGATATCGGCATCGCTGCGATCGATAGCGCGCTTGCTGCGGGATCACTCGTGGTGATCGATGAGATCGGTCCGATGGAGATTACGTGCCCTGCGTTTATCCCTGCTGTGGAGCGGGTCATCGCTAGCGACGCGGCGTTCATCATCTCCACACACGGCAAGCTTGATCACCCATTGATCCATCGCTTGCGACAGGAATGCACCCTTTATCGCGTCAAGCTGGGAAACCGCGACCAGCTAGTCCAGCGCATCATTCAGGAGTTCACGTAAGCACCATGGAGATCGAGCCTACTCCCCACCGGGCTGCGGAAGAAGCGCCTTCTCAGGAAATCGCGTGACGACGGTTGCATCTACCGCCACAGCAATCCGATCCCCGGCCTGTAGGTCGCTCACCGGTTTTCCTGTGTCCACCCGCGGAGGGTTCAACAGCGCAATGGACGTTCCTGCGTGAAGCCCGCGCTTATCAAGGAGGGCGAGGCCAACCTGCGTCTCACCCAGGCTGACACAGCTCGTCACCCTGCCGAGATAGGAACCATTCTTATCGATCACAGCCGCGCCTCCGCGCACCGGGCGTGAACCAAATTGTGTCACCTCGAAGCGGACAATCTCCCGCGACTGCTTTGTGTACATGGTGACACAACGCTCCCTGCCGATGAAGAACGGCTTGTGCAGCTTGACGTAGGCCCCAAATCCCGCCTCGAACGGATTGACGTTGTGCCCTCCGGCAAGCTCGTGCCCGTACAGCGGGAATCCCGCCTCGGTGCGCGTCGAATCGCGCGAGGCGAGTCCGCATGGGAGGAGCCCAAGCGGACGTCCAACCTCAAGGAGCTTATCCCACAGCCAGACCGCATCGGGGGCCGCGAGGTAGATCTCGTAGCCAACCTCCTCGCCGGTATAGCCGGTGCGTGCAACGATCATCTGACGGTCATCGACGATGATCTCGCAGAACTCGGTGCGTTTCAGCACTGCCACGCTGTTCCTCTCCCGCTCACCGAGGAGCTTTCCCAGGATCTCCTCACTTCGCGGCCCCTGGAGAGCGATGTCCATCACGTCACGCTCCCGTTTCAAGTCGCGCAGGGTGACACGTAGTCCGATGTCGCGCGTCGGCATGTCAGCATCGATCAGATAGCGGCCATCGTTCACCCCAGTGAGCCATTCCCAATCCTTATTCTCGTTGGAGGCGTTGACCACAACGAGATACCTATCCACAGAGCGACGGTAGACGAATATGTCGTCGATCACGTTCCCCTCAGGATCGAAGAGATACGCGTACTGCGATTCTCCGTCCTCGAGCCAAGCAGCGTAGTTGGCGGTGACGTTGTTGAGAAATTCAGTCGCGTGCTCACCTGAGACGTGGAATACTCCCATGTGTCCAAGGTCGAACAGGCCGGCAGAATTGCGAATGGCGCGGTGTTCTTCCATCGCGGACGTGTACCAGACTGGCATCTCCCAGCCGGCAAACGGGACTAAACGCGCCCCCAGCGCCTTGTGCGCATCGTAGAGCGGAGTGCGCTTCATCTCTCCCTCTTCCTCCTGCCAGGTGAACGCAACCTTGTTTAAGCCATCCGATGGAAGATCAAGTAACTTTTGGGCAACGAAGTACGGCTTGAGCGGCGAGAAGAGCTTGGGTTGCTGCGCGTACAGGGTAGTGATACTGCTTCCTGAACCTGTTTCCTGAACCCGCGCGGATAGCCAATTCCGCCACTGCTCGGGGACGTCTTCTTCGACGATCTTCTCGATCAGCGCCGGTCCCTCCACTTTGCGGAACAGGTCATCGTTATCGAACAATGTGTAACCATCAGCAAGGCCAGACAGCCACCGCTGCACCGCGGCTCCTCCCTCACGGGGGGCAAGGACGAGGTAATCTTCATCCCCGATCCGCCCAATGACGACCTCGGATATCAGAACGCCGTCCTTGTCGAAGAGGAGCGTTTCACACTTCTCTCCCTGAGAAAGGGAGAGGATGTCAGAGGTCGTTGCTTCGTGCAGAAGTGCCCGGCTGCGCCCTCCGCGTACCCGTATGATCGTCCAAGGTCCGCTTTCCTCTTGGGGCATCGGCGCAGCAACGTCAGGGTCGACGCGAGAGATCAACGCACGGACTTCTTCCTTCGCTTCTCTGAGAATATCGAGAGGTAGCTTCCCGCGTGAGAGGTCACCGGTTAGGCCACGGTAAGAGAAGGGACGGATTGAGCGCAGCACCTTGGCGATAATCGAAGCGAGGATCTCCATCTCAACTTTTCCCATCCCTCGCTGCGTCGCCCATGGCGTACCAAGGCGAATCCCGTGTGCATCGGCGGCGCTGTGATCGCCGGGGATGGTGTTCTTGTTGCAGACGATCCCTACCATGTCGAGGACGCGCGAGGCGATCTCGCCCATCATCGTAAACCCGGTATCCGTCTCGATCTCCTTCAGATCGACGAGCAACAGGTGCGTGTTCGTCCCGCCGTAGGCTAGGGTCAGCCCCTCGTTTACGAGCGCATCGGCGAGGTATTTGGCGTTCTCCACAATGCGACGCTGCAGGTCCACGAATTCATCCCGCTGTGCAAGCTTCAAAGCCACGGCAATGGCGGCGAACTTGTTCACGTGTGGGCCTCCCTGCTCGCCGGGGAAGATGGCGGTGTCGATGCGGGCGGCGATCTGTGGGTCAGTGGAGAGAATCACCGCGCCGCGCGGGCCACACAGGGTTTTGTGAGTGGTGAATGATACAACATCAGCGATCCCGATCGGGTTTGGGTAAACACCGCCGACGATCATCCCCGCGGTGTGGGCGACGTCCGCCAAGAGAATCGCGCCAACAGCATCGGCAATTTCGCGGTAGGCATGCCAATCCGGTTGCCACGGGAAGGATGTGAACCCGCCAATGATCATCTTCGGTCGATTCTTGAGAGCAAGCTCCATCATCTTCTCGTAGTCGAGCTTTCCGGTCTTACGATTAGCAGCATAGGAGACAATGTTGTAGCGCTTCCCAGTGATATTGAATTGGGAGCCGTGCGTTAGGTGTCCACCCTCAGTGAGGTCCATCCCCATCACGGTGTCGCCGGGCTCGACGAACGCCTCGTAAACAGCCAGATTCGCCGCCGCACCAGACAGAGGTTGCACGTTGGCGTAGATTCTTTCAGACGGCCACTGAGGCGTAGCGAAGCACTCCGCGGCGCGGCGTCCAGCGAGCGACTCCACCAGATCTGCCATCTCCGTTCCCTTGTAGAATCGCCAATCGGCGTAGCGGCGGTGCGCGGCAAGTTGCATGTCAAGGTCCGCCAGCTTATCTGGAGAGGTCTTACGCATCGCGGGGCGTGGGTAGCCCTCCGCATAGACACTTGTGAACACCGAACCGAGCGCCTCGCGGACCTCCGGTGGAGTGAGGCTTTCAGATGGGATGAGGATGATCTTCTCGCGCTGGCGGCGCTGCTCAGCACTTATCAGCGCTGCGGTCTGAGGGTCGCTCTGCAGGAGATGTGTCAGGTGACTCGTATCGTTCATGTTTGCTCCTTTTGCCAGTCGATCGTATCGGGGTGAAGTCTACGCCGAAGATCGTGATCTTTCCAACCCGCCTGTGCGAGAAGGTACAAGCCCCCACTTACCAACGAATGCCCACCCAAGACGATGGGGATCTTCGCCTCGGATGCGGCGAGGGTGAACTCACGCCAGAGCGGATCGGCAATCACCCGATGATCGAACAGGTCACTTGCGAAGCGGTCGCTCGCAGGCGGAAGAACCCTTCCTTGCGCGAGGAGGGGACGCGTGTCGATGATCGCGCCATCGCAGGCCTCCTCTAGTCGTCTAAGAAAGTAACTCATCCCCTTTTCCAGTAGATCGCCTATCAAGATCCTTCTTTTGGAGGGGTAGCTGCGCATTCCCCTTCCCTCACTGAGAACGCTTGTGCGACATGCAACTTCCTGCTCAAAGTGAGCCCAGGTAACCGGGTTCACTCGTCCGATGATCGTTATCTGCGCGTGGCGCTTACGTAGAAGCGGGAGGATTCCGGAAGTGCCTCGATGTTGGTTCGTAAGAGCGCGCGTGAACCGCCGCATCTTCTCGCCTCCCATACCGGTAGCGGCGAGGAGGAGGACGTCGGTAGGTGTGTCAATGTCGTACTGCGTCTCAAGCTCACGCGGAAGTGCAAAGCAATCGATCCCGGCATCGGCAACGGCAAGGCCAAGCGAGTTATCGATCGCTGGAAGTTCGACTGAGAGTAGATCCTGTGCCCCCGCTACTGCGGCGTAGTCACAGCTATAGAAATTGTTGAACAGGGCACATCCCTCTTCGCGCTCTGAGAAGCGAACGAGGGCTCGCACACGTTCGATATCGAGGAGGCCTCCGCACCCGCTCCCGAAGTAGAGGAGGCCATCTATCTCATGCTTAGGGATGATCTCCTTCAGCACGTGCCCAAAATGAAACGGGGATGGCCCGCGCTCGATGACCACGAACGCACCGCATTTTCGCATCTCTTCTGCAAGGGAAACGTCTTCGGTGACGAGGATGATCTTTTCGATTCCGGTCGCATGTAACAGGCTTGCAAGATCGATCGATGATGCCGCCCGCGCTCCCTCTACCAGCGCCTCTCCCGGGCTACGCCCGAGTGGGGCGTGCATAATCACCGCTACAGTTCTGGACATGATTTGATTCTAGCAAGTCTT
>CAZQUT010000070.1:0-5763 GCA_964596555.1 uncultured Thermotogae bacterium | reverse complement strand
ATGAACTTACCCTCCGTGAGAAGCTCCATCACTCCAACAGCAAAGGCCAGCGCAGTATCCTTGAGCAAGATGCAATACTCGTTGGCTAAACCGGGAAGAGAGAAGTAGGCTGCTTGAGGGATGACGATGAACCATATCGTCTGGCGCGCCGTCATACCTAGTGATCGCGCTGCGTCTACTTGCCCTTTTCTTACCGCAAGCAGGCTTCCGCGATAGATCTGAGATTGATAGGCCGCGCTTCTGAGGCCAAGAGCAAGGAACACGGTGACTAGTGGGGATAGATGTACTCCGGGGAGGCTTCCTATCCCGAAGTAGAAGAGAAAAAGAAGAACGAGAGCAGGAAAGCCGCGAAACACGCGGTCATAGACCACTAGGAGCGGGCGCGACCAGCGTGGCCCATAGAGATAGGAAAGCGCGATCGGAACTCCCAACATGAGGCCGAGCATAAGGCACACGCTCACGAGGAGCATCGTCGTCTGCGCTCCGCGGAGTAGCAGGGGAAGTGATTCTCTGATTAGCTGCATGATTCCGTCAATGCACGTCGGAGGGCGGGGGGAGGCGAACAGCCCTCCCCCCCTAAGAGAAGGAGGATCAGCCTCCGATCAGCCACTCATTCACGAGACGGTCCCATTCGGGGCTTGCCTGCAGCCGCTTCAACCCCTCGTTTAGGAGGGCAAGAAGCTCCGTGTCTCCCTTGCGGACCGCATATCCGTAGATCTCGCCGGTATTTATCGTGCCCACAATCGTAGCGTCGCGACCGACAACCGCTGTTTGCGCGGTCGGTGCGTCAATCACAGCAGCGTCGACCCGGCCAATCAATAGGTCCTCAATTGCGAGCAGGAAGTTGTCGTACAGCTTGAGCTTGATAACCACTCCCTTGTCAATCAGGTTTTCCTGCAACCAGGTCTGGGATGTGGTCCCACGCTGTACTCCGATAGTCATTCCCGCAGTGACCGCGGAGAAGACGTTGTACTGAGGAGCAAGCGAACCGTCCTCTCCCGCTACCTCACGCACCACCACAGCAAGGTCGATCTTCCAATAGGGATCGGTGAAATCAACCTGCTGTTGTCTCTCCGGATTGATCGTCATCCCAGAAGCGATGAGATCGATGTTTCCTATCTTGAGAGTCGGAATGATCGCGTCCCAATCAACAGGTACGATCTTGACATCGAACCCCGTCTCCCCTGCAATCCACTTGATCACCTCAACATCGAACCCAGTCGGGTTGCCATCCTTGTCGATGTAAGAGAACGGAGGAAACGCTGCATCAATCCCGTCCGTGTACACCGGTTTCTGCGCGCCAAACGACGCTGTAAACACACCCATCACTAATCCACATGTAATCACCAACAAAAACACACGCTTGAAGTTCATGCTATCCTCCTAAGGAGATTTTAGTCTATGCCGTAATCGAGAGAGACCACAGCACTCGAAAAAAAAGGTAAAACTGGTCTTGAAAAAAGGGGGTTAGACTAGATGGCCCTGATGGGGACCGTGATGGGCGTGGAAGTGGCGGGTAACGGTGATGCGGGTGTATACGGTTCGTCCAATCTGACTGATCGTCTGCATGACGACCACCTCCACAATTTGAGATAGCTCACCTTACCACGAAACGAAGCGCCTGTCAACCTTGACGCTGGAAGCTTCTGGCTTACTGCGTTAGACTTGTTCAGCAACGTCTGTGCATTAGGCGACAGAGGGTGATGCCATGAAGTTCCCGACACATAAGACCAAGATTGTCTGCACCATCGGCCCGGCTTCCGACAAACAGAGGGTTCTCGAACGGATGATCCATCAGGGGATGGACGTCGCTCGCCTCAACTTCGCTCACGGTGACTTCGAAAGCCATGCGCGTTCAATCGAACGGATCAGGGCCGCTGCAAAGAAGGTTGGCAGGCGAGTCGCTGTCATGGCCGATCTTCCCGGGCCGAAGATGCGCGTGGGAGAATTGGCCGTGGAGCCGGTGCAGCTTGTACGTGGGGCAGCGATCACGTTGACAAGCGCGCCAGTTTTGGGCGATGCCGACAGGATATCGGTTAGCTTCTCCGGCCTGAGCGAGGCTGCCCGTCCCGGTGATGCGATCTTTCTAAACGATGGTTTCATCCGGCTTAAGGTGGTTAAAACAAGCAAGAACGAGGTCCATTGCCGCGTTGTGGTCGGAGGAGAGCTCCGTTCGCACAAGGGTGTGAACCTCCCCGGAACCGACCTAGGAATCAGTGCCGTGACAGAAGATGATCGCCGGTTTCTCGAATTCGCCCTAGAGCAAGGCGTGGACGCGGTTAGCATCTCGTTTGTACAGGGACCGGAGGACATCGAGACGGTGCGAAGTATTGCAGCAGAGCGCGGTAAGTCCCCGTTTGTGATCGCCAAGATCGAGCGAGCGGTGGCCATCCGTCGGATCAAAGCGATCATGGAGGCCACAGACGGGATTATGGTTGCCCGTGGAGACCTGGGAGTGGAGACCCCCATCGCGGGGATCGCCGTCCTGCAGAAGCGACTGATTCGCGAAGCCAATCTTCTCGGCAAACCAGTCATCACCGCTACGCAGATGTTGGAATCGATGGTGTCAAATAGCCGTCCCACCCGCGCCGAGGCGACTGATGTCGCTAATGCTATCCTGGACGGGACTGATGCCGTCATGCTCTCGGAGGAGTCTGCCGTCGGTGCCTATCCGGTGGATGCGGTGGGGATGCTCGCTCGCATCGCCAGGGCCACCGAGGGGAGTCATCACGATTACGGGTTCAATCATTACCTCTCTCCGAGCGCGTCGGAAGGAGAACTGATCGAGGAGACGATCGCATCGAGCGTGGTCGCCACGGCGAACAAGCTGCATCCCAGGCTGATCGCCATCCCCACACGTACCGGGGCCACGGCACGCCGTGTCACACGCTACCGCCTGCGTCCGTGGATCGTCGCCCTCAGCCATAACGCCACCACCTGTCAGCAACTGGCTTTCTCTTACGGAGTTCATCCCGTCTACCTCGAAGGTGACCGACACGACTGGAACAGAATAATCAATGAGTGGTGTGCCAGTGAGCAGATCACATCCGGAATAGCGGTGATGACGCAGGGATCGTCCCGCCGCAACCCGGAGCGCACCAATCAGATTGAGGTCTTCTCCCTGGGAGACGATGGTATTGAAGAATGAATCACGCAAGATAGAAACGACATAGATCCTAACAATGAGAAAGACAAGCCGTTGTGTAATGTGCCCAATCGGCGATAATCTGTGCTATTCATGACAGTAAGGAGGAACGATGGATACAACAATTCAAAGACTACACGCCCGTGAGATCCTTGATTCGCGCGGCAACCCCACCGTTGAGGTGGAATGCACTCTAGCCTGCGGCACGTTCGCGCGCGCGGGTGTCCCCTCTGGGGCATCGACCGGCATACACGAGGCAGTTGAACTGCGTGATGGAGACAAGAAGCGTTTCGGAGGGAAGGGAGTCCTGCACGCTGTTGCCAACGTCAACGATGTGATCGCTGGCAAGGTGATCGGCCTGGATGCGCGCGACCAAGTGCTGATTGACGAGACGATGATCGCCCTGGATGGCACGCCGAATAAGGGGAATCTAGGGGCAAATGCCATCCTTGGGGTATCACTCGCCGTGGCGCGTGCAGCGGCAACTGCCGCTGGCATCCCTCTCTATCACTACCTCGGTGGACCCACCGCGCATCGCCTACCCGTACCGCTTATGAACATCATGAACGGCGGCGTGCATGCCCATTGGCAGGGAGCGGACTTCCAGGAATACATGATCGCCCCCTATGGTGCTGACAGCTTCCATCAGGCGTTGGAATGGGGAGCAGAGGTGTATCATGCCCTGCAGTCTGTGATCAACAAGAAGGGCATGAGCGTCGGTGTTGGTGACGAAGGAGGCTTTGCTCCGCACGTCTCCTCTAACGAACAGCCGTTGCAGCTCATCATAGAGGGGATCAAAGCGGCCGGTCTAGAACCGGGGAAGGATGTCGGTGTGGCAATGGATCCCGCTTCGAGTGCGTTTTTCGAAGATGGAAAATACCGTCTGAGAACCGAGAACCGGGAGCTATCGTCGGCGGAGATGGTGGACTATTACGAAAAACTAGTGAAAGACTTCCCCGTGGTCCTCATTGAGGACGGGATGGCAGAGGACGACTGGGATGGCTGGAAGCTGCTGAACCAGCGCCTCGGTGAGATCATCGAGCTCGTCGGAGACGATTTGTTCGTGACAAACGTCGAGCGCATTGCCCGAGGCATCCGCGAGAACGCTGCTAACGCTGCTCTAATTAAGCTCAACCAGATTGGCACTCTCACCGAAACGGTTGCCGCAACGCGGCTGGCGCAGTTCAATGGTTGGGGAGCATTCGTCTCCCACCGGAGTGGCGAGACAGTGGACAGCTTCATCGCCGACTACACCGTTGGCCTCGACACTGGCCACCTCAAGACCGGTGCTCCGGCGCGCGGTGAGCGGGTGGCAAAGTACAACCAGCTAATGCGCATCGAGGAAGAGCTCGGCAGCGCCGCTACCTATGCCGGAAAGAAGGCCTTCGTCCGGCCTGTGCGTTTCTGAACGTTTAGCTAGGCTATGCTTGCGGCGATTAGCATGGCAGGAGATGCGTGCTGCTGATCGTCGCAGGCTCTTCATCTGCGGGAGCCTGAGACCATGCCTGACACACCGATCGTCACACTGACCTTGAATCCAACAGTGGATGTCAGTTACAGAATCCGCAAATTGGTCACCGATCAGAAGGCGCACGCCTCAGAGACCCGCTACGATCCGGGTGGGAACGGCGTAAACATCGCGCGGGGGCTGGTGTCACTTGGGGTGCACGCGCACACTTGCCTGATCACCGGCGGCGAGATCGGTGCGCTCCTCACGCGCCTCCTGGCGAACCACGCCGGTTACCTTCATACAGTACACGTGGAGGGTGAGACGCGTATCAACTGCACACTCCTTCAGGATGACCCGCCCCTGCAGTATGAGGTGGACGGGGTTGGACCAGCAGTGACCGAGGAGACGATGTCTGATATCTCCGATGTCTTCCTGCAATATGCTGGAAACGGGATCGGAATATTGACCGGATCCATCCCCCCGGGAGTGCATAGTGATGTCTATGCGAAACTCACGCGCAAGCTGCGCGAGCAAAATGCTCGCGCGGTAGTCGATGCGCAAAGCAAATTGTTGCAGGCAGCCTTGCCAGAGCATCCTTACCTCATCAAGCCAAATCGCTACGAGTTGGAGCTTCTCTGTGGGCGGAAGCTTCCCAGTGTTGCTGATGTGGCGCGTGAGGCGCGGATTCTCCACCGGGAAGGCGTAGAGCACGTCTGCGTATCGCTTGGAGGGGAAGGAGCGCTGCTTGTCGATGACAGCGGCACCTACTACGCACCCTCTCCGCATGTCGATGTCATATCGACCGTGGGAGCAGGTGACTCCATGGTCGCCGGGTTAATCTTCGCGTTAACTCAAGGCGAGGACTCAGTGCAGGTTCTGCGCTTTGGGATTGCCTGCGGAAGCACCACAGCGGCAACACCAGGGACGCGAATCTTCACGGAGTCCGAGGCCACTGATCTGGTAAGTCAGATCAGCGTCGAGAAATTGGGCTAGGAGATCACGAATAACGCGAATGTTGTGAAGCGTGCGAAACTGATCGCTTGTTCGCGTGTAGAATAAGAGATTGCTCGTTTCCAAAACGAGCGCGGATCTGTTTGGGGTAATTGTATGGCGGCTGAGAAAACACGGAGGTGGTAGGGGTGAAAAGAGCGTTATTGTTGGCTGTATT
>CAZQUT010000069.1:1840-5904 GCA_964596555.1 uncultured Thermotogae bacterium | reverse complement strand
ATGAGCACGGGCGATCGATTGGCAGTGGTGGCAGCGGACGGCTACTACAAGGAGATCCCCTATGAGGTTCTCTATAGCACCACCTTGGCTGGCGATACAATCCTCGCCCTTACAAAGGACGGGGAGAACGTAGGAGAAGATGCACCAATCCTCGTCTTCCTCCCTGAGGACGAACGGTTCTCGAACGACGACATGCTGAGTTCGTTCGGTGAGGATCTCTCCCACTACTATTCGGGCCGGCCTTCTACTACCGGTCTGATGGTGAAGGACGTCGCGTATTTGATCGTGAACTACGACGGGGAGGCACTCCCAGAGCGAACAACGGTTGGAGAGAGCACCGTCCTTACACCCGGAGGAAGCCTTACCGTGGTCGCGGGGGAGATTAGCACAAGCTACACAATCGCCGACCTGGAAGCACTCGATGTTGTGACGGCGCAAGGGACGTTCACCAATACGATCGGTGTGGACTACCAAGCGACCTACACCGGTGTCTCTATCTTGACACTGATTGGAAACGTCACTGCCGATACGACGATCCTCGTCACCGCTGCGGACGGCTACTCGATGAACTACGAGGCAAGGATGCTCCTCGATCGTTCGGAAGGGACGTGGATACTCGCGTACAAAGAGAACGGGTCCTACATGCCCTACGATCCCGGTCTGCTGCGTATCGTCCTGGTTGGTGAAGACAACCCGCGCTTCGAGGGGGCAATCTCGGCGAAGATGGTGACGCGGATCGACATCCTCGGGGCTTACGAGGACTATTCTCTTCTCATCAATGGTGCGATCACGCGGGCGTTCTCCCGCGCTGAGCTGGAATCCGGGGTCGGCTGCCCCTGCCACACCTCTACGGTAACCGTGACAAGCAAGGGGGAGACTCATACCTACACCGGCCTTCCACTTTGGCGGCTCGTCGCTTACGTTGATGATGATCGTGCTCCCGGGCCAGAGCAGGGAATCCACTACGACGAAGAGGATTTTAACGATGCTCTAGCCTCAGCTGGGTACACAATCGCGGTTGTCGCGGAGGACGGGTACACGCAATCGGTCTCCTCACATCTGATCGCGCACGATGACAGATTCATCGTTGCCTTCAAGCACGACGGCCTTTTCCTCGATCCGACGAAGAACGGGTACATGCGCTTTGTGTACGACGACTCCGTCCTCTTCCCAGCGGGAACGAGCGTCAAGAGCGTGAAGTTTCTCTCTTCGATTGAGGTCAAACTCCCGTAGGGAGATAAAATGAGCGCGGAAACGAGAGAGAGACGGCCACTCTTGGAGATACGCGAGATTGTTCTCGTGGCGCTCCTCGCATCGATCGGAGGAGTCCTCTCGACTTACGTCGGCTACATTGGGAACCTGATCAATCGGCTCTTCGGAGTTCCGTTTGGAGCTGGGCAATTGATTGCAGGGCTTCACGTCCTGTGGGCGATACTCGCCCGCCTGCTCATCGGAAAGTTCGGTTCAGGGACGTTGACCGGAGTGACCAAGGGGGCGATCGAGCTCCTCTCCGGGGGGACGCACGGGGTGGTGATCGTCCTCATCTCCCTGGTGGAGGGGCTCCTCGTCGACCTTGGGATGGGAATCTCCCGCCGTCCCTCACTCTTGTTGACGATGATCACCGCGGCTATTGCCTCGGCGTCGAATGTGTTTATCTTCCAGGCGATCTACTTCTCAGGGGTCTCCCCGGTGTTCATCCTGGTGATGGCAGGACTCTCCCTCGTCTCTGGGGCGTTCTTCGGTGGGTACCTGGGGTGGGACGTTCGCCGATTCCTGATCGCCTCGCGTCTTGTCCCACAGAGAGCGGATGGATCAATCTCTCGTGTCTCCTCGTGGTGGCGGCGTCTTCTCACCCTCACCACAGTGTTAGCTCTTCTTGGAGGGGGGATCTACTACTACACATCGGTCTACGATCCCTTTTCGTCTCCCGACAGCGCGCGTGTCGAGGGAGCGCTGTTGTCGCCGTATACGTTCTGTTACTCGGATTGGGAAGAACGCGCAGTGACGATCGTTGCCGAGCTTTGCGGAAGTTCCACCTACATTCCACCACAGGAGTACACCGGGGTTCCACTCTTCCTCATCCTGGAAGAAGGAGAACCTAAGGAGGAGGCACAGACAGTGCGCGTGATCGCCGAGGATGGCTATGAGGCGAGCTTTGACCTAGTTTCTGTTCTTGGAGATGATCGGATGATCCTCGCCATAGACAACGATCAGCTGCGGCTGATCGCCGCGGCATACGATGGGGCGTACTGGGTAAGGAGGGTGAGCCGAATTGTCGTGCGGTAGAGAAACGAGATTTAGTGATTTAGCGAGTGAGCGAGTGAGTGATCTAACTTCCCAATCGACAAATCCCCCGATCATTCAGGCTATTTGCCGTTTTAACTCTATAAGTAAAGAGAAAGAGCCAATCGCCAAGACTCTCACAGAGGTACAAAGCTGTTTTAACACGAAGGACACGAAAGAGTCACAGAACGAAGCGCTTGATCCCGCTATTGAGCTTGGTGATAGTGCACAGCCAATTGCCGTATTTGACGGTTCATCGAGCTGCATTCTTCGTGTCCTTCGTGCTCTTCGTGGTGAATTTTCTCTGGCATCTGTGCTGTGCGAACCGAAAGTGGAACTCACTACCCACTCGAAACCACACGAGACCATTATTCGATTATTTGGTCCAAAATGGGATTTGGATAACTGATGATCGAGATCGAGAAGCTTTGCATTCAATATCCGGATCGGTTGCACTCCGCGATCGATCGTCTCACCGAGACGATCGATCGCGGAGAAGTCATTGTCCTCACCGGGCCGTCGGGGTGCGGGAAGTCGACTCTGTGCAGAGCTCTTGCCGGTTTCATCCCCGAGATGATTCCGGCCAAGGTCTCGGGAGAGATCACGGTTGATGGGGAGTCGGTATGGACGGCCGATCCTGCACGAGTCGCGACCCGTCTTGGGTTGATTCAGCAGGATCCGGACGCGCAGATCTGTACCCTCAACGTGTGGCAGGAGGTCGCATTCGGCCCGGAGAATCTCTGCCTTCCACCCAGTGAGGTGGCTGCGCGGGTTGAGCAGTGCCTGGCCTTTGTTGGAATTACGCACCTGGCCAAGCGAACAACGACAACCCTCTCCGGAGGAGAGAAACAGCGCTTGGCGATCGCGTCGATCCTGGCGATGGCCCCGGAGACAATCCTCCTCGACGAGCCGACCGCCAATCTCGATCCGGAAGGAGCACAGGCGGTCTTCAATCTCCTGCGGGAGCTTCGTGATCGGGAGGGTCGCACCCTTATCGTGGTCGAGCACCGCCTGGCCCCGCTGCTTCCTCTCTCTCCGCGCGTGTTGGTGATGAACAAGGGTGGGATCGTCATCCGCCGCGCGACCCGACGACACGAAGATCTCGTTGCTCTCGGGTTGCGAGCCGGCTGGGACCTCGCTCTCCCGGCTTCGGCTAAACACGGAGAGGCAGCCCCTCTACTAGTGAAAGATCTCACCTTCGGATACAACGGAACGCCTCTTCTCGATAATCTTTCCATCACTGTGGAACCGGGAGAGATCCTCGGGATTATCGGCCCGAACGGCGGCGGAAAGACGACACTCCTTAGGCTCATCGCGGGCCTAGAGGAGCCAGACGGCGGGCAGGTAATTCGCCCTAAGGATAGCGTACTCGGCTACCTCTTCCAGCATCCGCATCAACAGATATTCGAACGTACCGTGCGGGGGGAGTTTGCGATCGAGGGAGCAATCAGCGATGAGTTGTTCCGCCGCTCCCTCGATGCGGCGAACCTGTCTGGCTTGGAAAGCGCTGCGCCGCTCTCGCTCAGCCTGGGGGAACAGCGACGGTTGACCCTGGCGACGACCCTCGTCCGTGATCCGGATCTTCTCCTCCTTGACGAGCCATTCATCGGGCAGGATCGTGCAAACGTTGCGTGGATCATCGCAAAGATCCTCGCTGCTCGCGCAAAGGGAGCGGTGACCCTACTCATTTCACACGACATCCCTCTCGTCAATTCCCTGTGCGATCGACTCCTCTATCTGGGGTCGGAACCGATTATCGGGGATCCAAGGACGGTGAGTGC
>CAZQUT010000069.1:0-1740 GCA_964596555.1 uncultured Thermotogae bacterium | reverse complement strand
GAGAGGTTGCGCGCCTTCCTTCGCAGAATTCGCTTCGTCCTCATCTTCGCAGCCTTCCTCTTTGTTGCCCAGGCGATCTCCATTCGCGAGGGCGAGACACTCTTCTCGATCGGCGTGGCCATCACCGATCAAGGGCTCCTCTTCGGCGCACAGATGGCCCTTCGATTCCTCGTAATCCTCTCCTCCAGCATGCTCTTTGTGATGGTGACCGACCCCGACCGGTTCGCCCACTCGCTGATTCGCCTGGGCATTCCCTACCGCTATGGATTCATCCTCGTCCTTGCATTGCGGTTTGTACCGTTCTTTCGACAGGAGCTCAAGACGGTGCGGGAGGCGCAGCAGGTACGCGGAGTCTCCCCATCGGTCCGCAATTTTTCCAGTTTACGACGCGCAATTCGCTACACTTTCCTTCCGGTTCTCGTCTCGGGGTTGACACGTGTCGACAGCATCGCCATCTCCATGAAGGGACGATGCTTCGGCCTTCATCCAAAGAGGACGGTCTCTCAGGAGAGCCACTGGGGAAGGATGGACTGGATTGTTGTGGGGCTCCTCCTTCTTCTGATTGGAAGTACTGTCATTGCCAGGAGGCACACATGGCTGTAGAGATGAGCTTGAGACGCTGGTATCTTGTGGCGTTCATCGCCTTGATCGTGGCGGTCGTTGCCCCCTTCATCGTTCGCCTCGCGATGCACGCCGATGAGCCGACAGTTGAGATCGTCAGCCTAGACGGCGCGAGTCGCGAGGTGTCGCTCGCCATGATGAAGAAAATGGCAGCACTGACGCAGCAGGCAACGTACCAGAACCAGTTTGATAACTGGCGCGATCAGGGGACATATACGGGGGTGCGATTGACCGACCTTATCGACTCCGCAGCAGACTACCGCTCCATTCTGGTAATCGCTGCAGACGGTTATGAGCTGTCGATCGAACGGGAGCGTGTAGAAGACCCTAACTACCCGATGATTCTTGCCTACGCGTTCGATGGGGTAGAGGTTCCCGCATGGAAAATGGGCTTCCGCATCGCCGTAGTCCCCGAAGATGGAGCCGTGAGCAACGCCGAGTACGACGCCGTATCCGCGGGAAGCTTCTGGGTGCAGAACGTAGAGAGGATAGTGCTTCAACACGAGTCTTAAGGCAACAATGCGCTACCTCTGTTGTCAAGGATGGTTGCACCGTTTACGAGGGTGCACTCCAGCGTTCATTGTTTGTCGACCTGCGTGCCGAGCTACGCGAGAAGAAGCAATTTGCTCTCTCAGATAGCATCCGGAATCGGCTGACAGAACTCGGCATCACTCTCAAGGATACCGCGTAGCGGACAGGCTGGATGTAGATTAGCAGAGAAGGAGGTTCAAGCTCACAGCTGGCAAACACAGAGCTTGAACCTCATGCGGTTATTCTCGAATCCAGGCCATCAGGATTGTAACATTCGCATTGTTGCCCGTAAGAGAAACCTGCAGAGTCGCTCCAGCGACAACGTCGACATAGACAAGAACACCAGATCCCCAAGACACAATCTTGGTAACCTCGCTGCCACCAAAGGCAACGATATCCGATGCTTCAAGGGCCACGCTTCCACTGAAGAGGATACCAATCGAAGTGACTGCAGCCCCAGAGCTGTTGTCCAAGAGACACATAGTGCCACTAGCAACCTCCACTGTTCTTGGCACAAGCGCCGTTTGTGCAAGAGCAGTACCTCCAAAGAGAAGCGTTGCCAACAGGACAAGCCAGAGAACTCTTCGC
>CAZQUT010000068.1:0-5907 GCA_964596555.1 uncultured Thermotogae bacterium | reverse complement strand
TCCTCAACCGTGTCGCGCGTGGTACCGGGAATCTCGGTGACGATCGCCCGTTGCTCAGAGAGGAGGGCGTTGAGCAGCGTTGATTTGCCGACGTTCGGCCGACCGATGATGGCGATAGTCAGCCCCTCACGTAGCACTCGCCCCTGCGCGCTCGCCACAAGGAGCCGCTCTACGTGTGTGATGAGCTGACGCACATCGTGGAGGATGCTTTCCTGATGGACATCCTCGTCGGGATAGTCGATCTCTACCTCGATGCGCGCGAGAAGGGACGCAATCTGCTCGCGCATCCGCGTGATCTCCCCGGAGAATCTCCCTCCGAGCTGATCGACTGCCACCTCCAGGCCTAGTTTCGTCTTCGCGCTGATAATGTTGAGAACTGCTGATGCCTGGTCGAGAGAGAGACGGCCATTGAGGAACGCGCGTTTGGTGAACTGCCCCCTCTCGGCAAGACGGGCTCCAGAGTCGAGGACGGCATCGAGCACCGAGCGAACGGCGACGATCCCTCCGTGGCAGTTTATCTCCACCACGTCCTCACGCGTGTACGTGCGAGGAGCACGCATTACCGATACCAACACCTCGTCGATTGTCTCACCGCGGAATAGGATATGCCCATAGTGGATGGTGTGTGTCTCTACGCGATAGAGGTCTACCCCACGGGGAGACTGAAAGAGTCGCGACGCGATCGAGATTGCATCCGACCCACTCAGACGGACAATGCCGATTCCCCCCTCGCCGATTGGCGTCGAGATGGCAGCGATCGTATCGCCGGCGATGGAGCCTGGCATCACGCGTCTTCTGGCTCTAGAACCACGCGACGCTCATCGCCTTCGCCAACGCTGTACGTTTTCACGCCAGGAAAGTTGGTGAGTGTGATATGGATCGTGCGCCTCTCACGAGATGGCATCGGGTTGAGCCGTATCCGCTTATGCTCACGCCGCACCGATTCAGCGGCACCGAGGGCGAACTTGATGAGCTCAGCCCTCCGCTTCTTCACCGCTCCATTGACATCGAGGACGATGGCACAGTCGATCCCCGTCTTGCGATGGACAGCTATCTGCACCAGGTGCTCCAGTGCGGTGAGTATCGGGCGTTCCTCGGGAAGCGAGAATAGGTTGCCACTGAGATTGACGTACAACTCCTCCATGGGGTCGCCCTCAACAGCGAACGTAACCTCTTCCTCCTCGAGGATTGAGAGAAGCTCCCGCAAGAAGGACTCGATCTCTCTACTGACCGTCTCTATCGGTGTCGTCGTCACCTGTCTCTACCTCGGTTGCCTCGGTCTCATCAGGATACTCGTCCTCAACGATCTCGGTGATTACTCCTCCACTTTCGGCTTCGGCCTTGGCCATCTCCCAATTGACGAAGTACTGCTGTCCCACTTGGAGAATGGTCGTCAGGAAGTAGTAGAACCACAGACCGGCCGGGAAGTTGTACAAGAAGACGGCCATGAATATGGGCATCATATACCCCATGTACTTTTGGCTTCCCTTTGTATCACCCGTGGTCATCGGAGTCATCATCTTCTGCTGCAGGATCATCACTGCCGTCGTCAGGATCACGAGGATGAAGTACGGATCGCGCAGGCTGAGGTCAGATACCCACAAGAAGCCGGGCGAGAAGTGAATCTGCGTCGCGGAGTAGAGAATTGCCTTCCACAGCAGGACAAGAATTGGGAGCTGAACGAACATCGGAAGGCATCCTCCCATCGGGTTAACCCCTTCCTTCTTGTACATCTCCATCAGCTTCTGTTGCATAAGCTGTTTGTCATCCTTGAACCGCGCCTGGATCTTCTTCAGCCGTGGCTGCAGCTTCTGCATCTTGGCCATCGAGTGGTACTGCTTGCGCATCAATGGGAAGAGTACCACTCGCGTAATAAGGGTGAACAGGAGGATTGCCCATCCGTAGTTTCCGGTATAGCGATAGAGAATGTTTAAGAACTGGACAACCGGGATGATCAACCGCGCAGCGGTTCCCGGATCATCAAGGGTCCCTAGGCCGGAATGCTCCATAAGGATGAACTGTCTTGTTCCACCGTACAGGGAGAACGAGTAGTTTGTCGTCCCCCGTGTAGCGTCAAGGTCGACGCCGAATCGCTTGTTCCCCGACACTTCACGCTTCATGAACGGGTTGACGCCAGCAACATCGTTCACCTTGAGGAAGAAAACAGTCTTCTTGTCCATCAACCCAACGCCATTAAACGAGCTGTACGATCCTTGTGCCAAGAGGTCTCCGCCGGCAGCATTGTCGAACTGATACACAAGCGACCACCCCTTCTCGACGGGGGTGTAGTCTCCGACGGTCATTTGGATAGATGCTGCTTGATCGGAGGAGTTTTTCACACTTACTTGTACGTCGATCGTGTAGTAAGGATCATTGTAGATGATGAATTTCTTGTCGATCGTCAACGTGTCCGCCACGCCGCGAAATTCAACGACTAGCTCGTCCGGGTTTGACTGGTCAACGCCTACGAAGGTGTAGGTGAAAGCAAGGTCCTCATCTCCTGTGGTAGTAAACGGGAACGTCACATTGCTCAGATACTGCCGTTCGAGTGTTGTGGTATCTGTCTTCGTCCCAGGAACAAGCTCTGCTACTTTGGAGCCGTAGGGAGCGAATGATAGGTAGACGCTCTTTAACACTCCGCCGTCCTCCGAGAAGACATAGCTCGTTAGGCCGGTCGTCACACTGATCTCATTGTATTCCCCTTGCTTGCTGACATCGTATGACATCTCCTTTGCCGTGGCAAAGGAGATTACAGAAGCAAGCGCGAGCAATAACACAAACACTAAACAAGCACGTCGTTTTAGCAAGGTAACCTCCTGAAACGATAGGGTATCCAAGCTACGGCGGCGTTGCAACTTCGTTGATCAACATTCTTCGTTGCGGTAAACTCGCTTATGCCGATGTTTACTGGAATTGTGCGTGACTTGGGACTACTAGTAGCGCTACGACGCGACCGGCTGGAGATCTCTACTTCCCTGCGCGAGAAGCTGACGCTGGGAGCGAGCATCGCGGTCAATGGTGTCTGCCTCACTGTTTCTGAACTAACGCGAAACGGCTTTCGCGCCGACATCTCTTCGGAGACGTTCACCCGCACGTCGCTTTGCAGGCAACACCTGCGCGCGCGCGTGAACCTGGAGCTTCCGCTCACTCTTGAAGGTGGTCTGGATGGACATATCATCCTCGGGCACGTGGATACGGTGGGCAAGGTACACGTGGTCCGTCGCGATCGCGACGGGTGGAGGTTCGTATTCTCTTATCCAACCGAGTACCGTGCCTACGTGGTGGATAAGGGATCGGTGGCCGTCGATGGAATCAGCCTGACACCGTTTGACGCAACGGAGAGAACGTTCCAGGTGGCGGTGATCCCGCAGACGTACGAGGCCACCGTTCTGCAGGACAGGCGAGTGGGAGACCCGGTGAACATTGAGTTTGATATTTTGGCAAAGTACGTCGAGGGGATGGTAAAGCATGTTCATTAGCATAGAAGAGGCGATCGAACGGATCAAAAACGGTGAGATGTTGATCCTTGTCGACGACGAGAACAGGGAGAATGAAGGCGATCTGGTGATCGCCGCCGAACACGTTAGTCCGGAGGCAATCAACTTTATGGCCAAGTACGCTCGTGGCCTGATCTGCACACCGATTGATGGAGCGCGTGCACACAAGCTGGCGCTCCCCCCGATGGCCCCGGAGAATACGGCCCTACACGGCACAAAGTTCACAATCAGCGTCGATGCACGAGCCGGAATCAGCACCGGTATCTCCACCCACGATCGGGCGCACACCGTACAAGTGTTGATCAATGACCAATCCGGCCCGGACGACCTCGCTCGCCCGGGGCACATCTTTCCCCTGATTGCACAGGATGGTGGTGCGCTAAAGCGCGCCGGTCACACCGAAGCAGCGGTTGATCTCGCACGCATGGCCGGGTTGAAACCGGCGGCCGTGATCTGTGAGGTGATGGATGAGGATGGGACGATGGCCCGCCTTGCGCAACTGGAGATATTCGCTGCGGAACACAAACTTGCTATCGCCAACATCGCTGACATCATCGCCTATCGCAAGCGACACGAGAACCTCGTGGAGCGCGTGGCGACGGCTGAACTTCCCACCCGTTACGGTGACTTCAAGATTGTCAGCTATACAAGCCCTATCGAAGACGAGGAACACGTGGCGCTTGTCAAGGGTGACGTTGCCGGGAAGGAGAACGTGCTTGTGCGTGTCCACTCTGAGTGCCTTACCGGTGATGTCTTCGGCTCGTTGCGCTGCGACTGTGGCGATCAGCTCCATCAGGCAATGGAGCTGATCGATCGCGAGGGACTCGGCGTTATCGTCTACATGCGGCAAGAGGGGCGTGGGATTGGCCTGAAGAATAAAGTTTGCGCCTACCGACTACAGGACCAAGGACTCGATACCGTGGAGGCAAACGAGCGTCTCGGCTTCCCTGCCGACCTGCGCGACTATGGGATCGGAGCGCAAATCCTGTGCGACCTTGGCCTGACGACGATTCGTCTCCTGACAAACAATCCCAAGAAGGTAGTCGGCCTTGGCGGATACGGCCTCAAGATTACCGAGCAGATTCCGATCGAGATTCCTCCCAACGAGCACAATCGTTACTATCTAAAGACGAAGAAGGAAAAAATGGGCCATAAGCTGCGGGACGTCTAGACTAGTCCATTGAGAGATTGAATGATTGAGAAATCGGGTGATTGCAAATCATTCAATCACTAAATCGCTCAATCATTCAATTAAGGAGCGAAGGAGGAGAAATGACAAAGGTATTCGAGGGAGGATTTGACGGCAAGGGCCTGCGAGCGGGAATTGTCGTCAGCAGGTTCAACGATCTGATAACCACGCGCCTTCTCGACGGTGCGCTTGACCGGCTGCGTCGATCGAACGTATCCGAGGATGCGATCGAGGTGTGTTGGGTACCGGGGGCGTTCGAGGTTCCTAAGGTAGCACGGGTGATGGCTCAAAGCGGTAACTACGACGGGATCATCGCTCTCGCTGCCGTGATCCGCGGGGAAACACCGCACTTTGACATGATCGCAAGCGAGATCGCCAAAGGTCTGGCCAGGGTTAACCTCGATGTGGATGTTCCGGTTGTCTTTGGTGTTATCACCTCAGACACGATAGAGCAGGCAATCGAGCGAGCGGGGACAAAGATGGGAAACAAGGGCTCACAGGCCGCAGAGACGATGATCGAGATGGCCAACCTACTAAAGGAACTCTAAGAATGGCATACAAGTCCGTGCGAGGAATGCGCGACATTCTTCCTGATGAGGCCGACTACTGGACGGGGCTAGAGGCGACGATCCGTGACGTGGCTCGCCGCTTCAACTACCGTGAGATTCGTCCACCTCTCGTGGAGCATACCGAACTCTTCTCGCGCGGAATCGGCGCGGCGACAGATGTCGTCAACAAGGAGATGTACACCTTCCCCGACAAGAAGGGAAGGTCTCTTACCCTGCGCCCGGAGGCAACTGCGTCCGTTGTTCGCTCCTACGTCGAACACGGGATGGCGACGCAGGATCCATTCCAAAAGCTGTTTTACATCGGGCCGATGTTCCGTTACGAGAAGCCGCAAAAGGGACGCAGCCGACAGTTTCATCAATACGGAGTAGAGGCAATCGGCTCGCTTGACCCTTCGCTCGACGTAGAGGTGATCAGCCTCGCCTGGAGTCTGATGCACGATCTCGGCCTTGGCGGGCTGTCGCTGAGGCTCAACAGCATCGGCTGTGCCGCTGATCACGAGCGGTATCGCGAAGCACTGCGTGCACACTTTGCCCCCCACATCGGCTCGATGTGCGAGGACTGTCAGAGACGCTATGACGATAATCCGCTTCGCATACTCGACTGCAAGAACAGGACCTGCCAGCCGTACATCGCCGACGCTCCGGGGAGCGC
>CAZQUT010000067.1:0-6069 GCA_964596555.1 uncultured Thermotogae bacterium | reverse complement strand
AATCATGGATTTACAAGCTTCTTCGTCTTTGGAACGACGCTTCCGCAGTGAAGAAAGGGAAGGTTGGCAAGCGGATAGGACGACGGTTGGCAGGGAAGACAACCGGGCTGCTGTTAAGGAAGCTGTTCAAGTAGAGGGGGCAGTAATCGCTGCTTAACCCACCCAAGCTGTCGTAGTACAGCATGATATACACTCCCGGGCCAATTGTGTCTCTGCGG
The DNA here is from genome assembly GCA_964596555.1 of uncultured Thermotogae bacterium. Classification (GTDB taxonomy): domain Bacteria; phylum Bipolaricaulota; class Bipolaricaulia; order UBA7950; family UBA9294; genus M55B144. The sequence goes on along the minus strand of CAZQUT010000067.1, from coordinate 5,851 downwards.
ACAAGCAGGCTGTCACAGTCACTCTGCGTTTTTGTCGCCGAGCGTCCTGCAGTAGAATGTCGTATGGCAACCGAATGGGCGGATTGGGAGCAAAAGGTCCTCGATAGCTTCTTGGACGGGGAAAGACTGGTTCGGATTCCGGCGAAGATGAAAAAGCGTGATGTTATCCTCCGCTGGCTGCAAGGCGCATTCGAGCTAGGGATCAAGTATCCGGAATCCGAGGTGAACAGGATTCTTCGTCGGCATCATGCTGATTGCGCGACCCTCCGGCGTGAACTGTTCGAGTCAGGCTATCTGCATCGACAGGGAGGCGGCGGTGCTTACTGGCGTCCCACAGACTGACTTCTGAGCATCGTTACCCGAAGGCTGCTCCTGAATCGCCAGAGATGCCGTCTCAAAGCCGAGCGGTGCCCTCCTATATGTGCAAAACCCATGCGATATACCCCATCAAATACTCATTCTACTCGACGACAGCATGCCCGTCACCTATAAAGTACAATGGCAGACCCCGGCACCCATGAAGGGAGGGAGCATGGCAGAAAAGCGATTGGACCTGACGAAAGCGTCGAGGAAGGATCTGGTGGCCAAGTACCGCGAACTTAACGGAGAACCCGTTCACCCGAGTGACCTTGCCTTTCAAAGGCAGGGAGTCCGGGATGAACTCCGGCATCGAGAAATCCGTGGCTACACCGAGGCCATGTTTTGGATAACTGTAGCGATAACGCTGGCGACGATTGCGGACGTGATTCTCTGGACGCTGAAGTAGCGATCAAACACGATTCAGAAACGAAGTAGAGACATCAGAATTTTCTAGTGACCGATGAGCGGGACAAGTGTAGTGATACATTCGCACGGCATCGTGGGGCCGCTCACTCGGAAGGACCATATCGCTTGGACTCTCCGCAGTCGTGGAGGGTCAATTCAAGCAATCTAGCCAATCAGATACTGGTTGAAGGCGATATCCACTCGGATGTTACCCGCTGGACGTGAATCAATAATGGCTTGGGTCGTCTGCTTGATTGCGTTCGCAACAGTGTCTTCAGTGACGAGGTGATTGATAGTTGCTGAGATCCAGAAGGTGAAGTTGTGCAATTCGACCTTGGCTCCATTCTCCAGCAGCATATGGAATTGCGGATTCCTCGCCGTCGGGTTATCGCTCTCGAAACCCGCCGCCATGAGACGTTCCACTAGCTTCACTGGGTTGTACAGAACTACAACAATGCTCTTCCCAAGGTAGATGTTCTCCAGGAACTCGAACTCCAGTGGCCACCACAGGAGCGGTGTACCGCCGGCAAAGTAAGACCCATCTAGAATACCATAGCAAAGCGAGTTCAAGCTTGAATCTCGATCCAAGATTTCCAAGGTCCTGTTCGGCAGGTCGTCGAGCACTTCCTTCATGCACACAGGTGCTCCACCTTGCATTCGGGACCAGAATGTTCTTCTCGCTGTGTTTCGAAGACCGACGAGTAGCACATTCGTGCCAGCTTGAACGAAGGCTTTGGATCTCTTCCGAAGGGCCTTCCCGATCTTGACCAGTTCTTCAGTGTAGTACGATCCTGTTAGTTCCTGCCGCTGCGTGTTCCTGGACTGCGATGAGATGGCAGTAGTCATCTCCTGCACCTGGCGCTTTAGCTTGCGCTGAAAGGGCGGCCAAAGAGGATCTGGTTTGACAGATTCCGTAGGCACACCGGAGGATAGTCGATCACCAAGGGCCTTGCCCGTGCCGACGATTTCCAGATAGATGCTCAACTCACCTGGCTTCACTTCTTTGGTCTTCAGCTCCCCCAACGCCGCAGCCTCCAGAGTGTCCGGATCTACGAGCGTGACGTCTCCAACTCGAAGGATTGATGTAGTAAGGTGCGAGATGATCGGGGCGCCATGGATGCTCGCAGTTCCCGAAATGAACGCCATCTCTCCCAATCCACCCACTCCAGTGGACAAGTCCTGCTTCGGCTTCCGAAGGTGTTCGTGGAGCATCTCGGGCTTCTTCCAATAGAATAACCATGCGTACGTGTCGCCAATGTCCCTGAGTGTCCTGCAAGCAGAATCGATGACTCCGCAATAGCTGCCTAGCGTGCCCATCCTTGTTCGGAACCAGTCTTGATTTAGTTTGGACTTTCGGTGAACGAGGCGCTTCTGCTCTTGGCGGACTTCCCCTCTTTCTTCTCGAAGAGCGAAGAGTGTTTTGGCGAGCAGGACCTGAAATTGATGATGGGAGATGCTCGCACTGCCCATTCGAGACTTGATGTCGCCGAGAAACTGCAGGGCCTGACATGCGGCACTCTCGGCGGAATCAATGGCTTCTCGAATCGTCCGTTGGTTCATGCCATCTCCACTCTTCCCCCACGGTTATTCGAATCCTCCGCATCACGGAGGACAGTGCCCCACGATAAACCGAAGGAGAAACTTCGAAGACTTTGCATGGCTGCCGCCACCTCATCATCATACACGTGAGTATAACGCATCGTCATCGAAAGATTTGAAGTTTTCTAGAACGAGTTTCTGAAGACGCACCAGATTGCTCCTCGTATCACTCCGATGCCTTGTCACGAAGCGTACTCTTCGTCACCTCCTCAACGATTCTGACCTCTTCTTTCGTGAGGCCGTAGAGCTCGTAGACAAGTTGGTCGATCTGCTTGTCGGTTGCCTCGATCTGGTACTGAATGGGCGATTTCCCGTGGTTGGTCTTGGCAACCATATTGGATGGCAAGTCATGCCCCTCAGCACAAACATATACGGATGCAACTTCACATTCATCGGGAAGTCTCCTAGAACGTCCCTTCATCAAGCCGCGAAAGAAACTCGGCTTTGGTTGATGCAACACTGCCGTCCACCAAGTGCTCAATGTAGGACATAATCACCCTTGGTGCATAGAACTCGAGTTTCGGAAGGTGATCAGCAAGATCCTCCCTACGTCCCTTATGCACAAGGTCGCACCGCACCTTGTAGAGCTTATCATTCCAATAGTTCTGCACTTTATCCCTTTCTTCCTCATCAACAAAGGGCAACATCATCGAAGCCCTTTTCGCAATTAGCTGTCCTTGTTTTTCTTCATTTTTCTGATCAGCTTTGCAAGTCACAAGTGTCTCAATGGCGATCCAAAGGTTCAAGTATCGGGCTTCTGCCTCAACACTTTGCGAGGCTCGACCTGACCACTCTATCGCACCGAGAAGAGAAGATTCGAGTTCATTAGTTCCCTCCTTCGCCAACAACTTCGAGAGAAACGCTAACTGCCACTTCTTTAGGTGATCTAGATTTCCGCTGGATAAATCGTAAGGAACCAAAGGCCCGGTTTGCCTATAGAACAAGCCTGGCCTCTTCTCTGGAATATGGTGCAGAATGCCAAAGTTACTCCTCGCGATGCGCCCTTTGATGCCAATATAGGCTTGCTGCGGTCGAGAATAAAGGAAATAGCCATAGTACCGTAGCACATTGAGTGCTTGCTCAGTGTAGCTTATGCACAACTCATACCCTAGGGTTTCGTCAACGCCTAAGGGTACTTCGGCCACAGCGTCACATTTGTCGGCTTGGAAGAAATCTACTGTGCGCTTTCTCAAGCTTTCCTTCAGCTCAGGGGGCACTCCAGTGAAATTTGCTTCGTTGTAACTGGAGCTGATGAGCTGATCTACCAATTTCGGACTTACCGGATGAAAGGTAACCCTGCCGATCGTCAAGAGATCTGCCACCTTCAAATTAATAACGGGAACATAATAGGAGGCGCATGGGAAATCAGTGTAAAAATGTAGAATCCATTCGTCGGTGGTTGTGCGTATTTGTTGCTTCGTAGAATAGCGCCCGTACTGATTAACGATGTCCGAGATAAGGTCCTGTGCTTTTGTCTTTAAGGTCTTTTCACCGTAGATCTGTTTTACGGGTTTGCCTTCAACGGAGCTGTTTTCCAGATGGTGAATTAACTTGTTGAAAGCATCTACACCTTCGTTTCCCAATATTGTTACTGAAATCCCATATGAGGACCAGGCTACTAAGGGCTTTCTAAGCGGTCCAGGTTTCGGCGACCCTATAGCGTTGACACATGCATGTACAAGTTTCACAAGCTGTCTTTCATCCCTCATTTCTAGCATCTGATATCGCATTCCCTGATTTGAACTCGAGTAAATTCATCTCTGTTCTTCTACTAGTCTCCCTTCCTTTTCTGTCAGGCCGTAAAGTTTGTATACCAGTTGGTCAATCTGTTTTTTGGTCGCGTCGATCTGGCGTTGGACCACTCTCTCGTCATAGTCAGTCGTTTTGGTCTCGTTGTGCGCGCTGTTGCGGTAGCTCTCGCGATTGCGATCGAACTGTTTGACAAGCTCGCTGACTTCCTGCGGTGCCGGCATTCGTTGTTCTCCTCTTCAAGTTCTACACCATCATAGCTAATACTTTATACGGACGCAAAAGACTGCTTGCCTGGTATGGCTCTTCGGCATTCCAAACGGGTGACTAAGAGGAAAGAATCAAGCGCTTCGTTCTTGGACTCCTTCATGCCCTTCGTGATGAATTCTCATTGGCATCTTCACATGCCTTACTCACCGTTCTCACGAGAGTGAACGCTTTGGAGTGCTTGCGCGACCAGACGCAGCAACGGCTCGACTTCTTCTTGCTCCAGAAGCTCACGACGTACTCGGGGCAGACAGCCAGCGTGTCGCAGGTACTTGGTCAGGTGCCCACGAAAGCGGTTGCAAGCGGCGCGTTCCGGGAACGGGCGCGGGCGCTTGCGTTGGTCGTTCTCCTTGGACATGGCGGCATACAATCCACGCAGGTGCGTTGCCATCGCGTCCAGCAAGTCAGAGGCTTGTGGGGGATGATGCTTCTCGCCATTGAGCGCTGAGGCGATCTCCGAAAAGATCCAGGGGTTTCCGATCGCCGCTTTTCCTACCATCACCCCATCAACGCCCGTCTCCTGCAACATGTGGATCGCGTCTGCCGCGTTACCCACGCCACCGTTTCCGATAACCGGAATCGATAGCTCAGCCTTTGTCCTGCGCAGGGCGTCAAGATTCACGGGTCCGCCGTGCCCAGCCGTTGCCAATCGTGCGTGTAGGAACAGGGCGCTTGCCCCTCCCTCCTGCACAGCATGGGCCACTTCGATGATGTTCATCGTATCCGGCGAAATCCCCAGCCTTGTCTTTACCGTAACCGGAAGGGACACGGCACCTACGACCGCGCGTACGATGTCACGCAAGTGCGCAGGATCGCGCATCAGGGCTACACCTGCACCCTTGCGGACGATCTTTGGAACGGGGCAACCGGCATTGATATCAATCAGGTCAAATCGGCCCAGCGCTTCAACTCGTTGCGCCGCCCGCGCCATCACCTCGGGATCGGAACCGTAGATGTGCGCCGCTATGGGTCGCTCATTCGGTCCTGCGTGCAGGATATTTAGCGTGCGTGTATTGTCGCGCACTATCCCCTCGGATGAGACAAGCTCCGTGAACACGAGCCCACAGCCATGCTTGAGGCACAGCTGGCGAAAGGTAGAGTCGGTGTACCCCGCCATCGGCGCAAGGATGATTGGGGGCATAATCTCAAGTGGCCCAATGCGCAATGGGTCAGCGACGTGGGTTGATGGATCCAACAGAGTGTCCCTTCCGCCGTTAATCCTTGCCTGCACTCGTCTTCTCGATCGGAGCGAAGAAACGGTCAAGATCGACGTTTCCACCACTGAGGATGACTCCGATGCGCTCTCCGTTTCCTCCAATCGCACCGCTTAAGAGGGGGGCAACGGCGACAGCGCTCGATGGCTCGATGATGAGCTTCATCTGCTCCCAAACGAAGCGCATTGCTTGCACTATCTCTTCTTCCGAGACAAGCACGATCGAATCCACCATCTGTTGCATGATCTCGAAGTTGA
>CAZQUT010000066.1:5315-6083 GCA_964596555.1 uncultured Thermotogae bacterium | reverse complement strand
CGGCATAGAGAAGCATAGGAATTTGCTTCCAAATGGAAGCAGGTTGAAAAAGGCATACCGTTCGCGAGAGCGGGACGCAAAGCCGCGGGCCTCCTTGAGGTAGCCAGGCCGCCGACCATGAATAATGTGGAGGTGCGGCTGTGCATATTCTCAATGGCAAAGCGTCTATCGGTCGGGAGCGTTTCGCAATTATTCTCCTTATCTTGATGAGCATCATTGGTGCCTTGTTCTCTCTTGCGGCAAGAGCAACAACCATTGAGGGAATAAGGGTGGAAATAAAGTCCGGGGCAAACAACGTGGAGACGCTCAGCGTACAGTTGCTCAACAAGGACGGTGACCCTGCGGGTACCGCGAAGACGGGTGTCACGATTCCAGACGTTGGTAACTCCAGCTGTGGTAGCACGGCGTGGAACATCTCGGTTGGAGGTGCGGCTGACTTGTGGGGAACCTCCTGGTCGGCGGACGACGTCAACGACGTCGACTTCGGTGTGCAGATCGTGTCCACCAGCGGCGGAGCCGGAAAAGTGGATGCTGTGCGCATCACGGTCTACACGGACGAGGGCACTTACGGGCCCCGGTGCGCCGGATGCTACTCCGGCAACTGGAACAACACGCAGGAAGCCATCGGCGAAGCCAACAACGAGTGCAGCAACATCGGCGCCGTCGACAGGTACATTGACCTGCAGTGCTTCGGGTTCAGCATCCAGGACCCGGCGACGATCACGGTAACGAAGACGGTGGTCGGAGCAGCGCCGGGGACGGACTGGT
>CAZQUT010000066.1:0-5215 GCA_964596555.1 uncultured Thermotogae bacterium | reverse complement strand
AACCGTGACTCCGACGGCCGGCCAAGCCGCTACCGTTGAGTTCATAAACACCGCGGGTGATGCGACGATCACGGTAACGAAGACGGTGGTCGGAGCAGCGCCGGGGACGGACTGGTCGTTCAGCGGAACGTCGCCGATTGGGGCATTCACACTGGACAAGGCGGGCGCGACAGGTTCGCCGGTCACGGTCACGCCGGGTCAGAGCTACACGATCACCGAGACGACGAAGACCGGCTACACAACGACGTACAAAGTGAATGGGGGGTCAGCGCAAGCTGGCAGCAGCGCAACCGTGACTCCGACGGCCGGCCAAGCCGCTACCGTTGAGTTCATAAACACCGCGCAACCCGGAGGGATCACCATCGTCAAGGTCGCGGACCCGAAGGCAGATACAGATTTCGAGTTCGATGGAGCCTTCGGTCAGTTCTGGCTCGATGATGCATCGCCAGATGATTCGGATGGGATCTCGCATCAGCTGGACAAGACCACGCTTGCTACGGGCAAGTATCAGATTTGGGAAGTCGTCCCGAATGGCTGGACCTGCCAGGTGTCCAGCGTTCCTAGTGGCGCGACAACAACGTGGTTCGACACGCTTAAGGGGTGGATGTACGCTTATATCGATCTCGATGCAGGCGAGAGCGTCACGGTCACGTTCACCAACACGAAGCTGGAACCTATGTTGGAGATAGACAAGGACACGACGACAGCAAACGTCGCCAGAGGCGGTACCGCCACCTACAGGATCGTCGTGAGTAACAGCGGTGACGCAACAGCAGCGGCAACAGGAGTGACCATTGCGGACACATTGCCGGACGGCCTAACCTTTGCGAGCACCACTAGCGTGTCCGTGACAGGTGGAGCGACCCCAGGTTCTGCGACGACTTCGCCATCGGCCGGCGAGACGAATCTTCAGTGGGGGACGTGGTCCATCCCTGCAGACGGGTCGGTGACGATCGAGTTCTCCGCTGACGTAGCTGCTGACGCAGCAGCCGGAACGCGGGACAACACTGCCAGCGCGGCCGCAAGCAACCACGAAGCCATCGATGATGTCGGCACTGTCGGGCAGGATTTGGACACACCTGATGGACTGGACCCCGAGGGGGACGAAGACGTCACGATCACCGTTGGTGGCGGTGGCGGCGGTGGCGGTGGAGGAGGCGGCGGCGGTGGCGGCGGTGCAGGTGGCGCCAGTTTCAATCAAGCTCCGGCGCCTAATGCAGGTCCGGATCAGATAGCCTGTGTTGGCGAACTCGTTTGCCTCGATGGATCGAGCTCCTACGATCCGGATGATCAGTTGCCTCCTGTTGGAGGGGTCGGAAGTGGTGTCGGAGCAGCGAATCTCGATTTCGAGTGGTCTTTCGCCATTTGGTTCTACCGAAACGGTAAGCCTGTCTATCACATCCCGGAGGGCAGTCGCGCATACGAGTCCGCTGTAGGGTTCGATACCGCAACACCTTGCTTCACCCCGGATAAGCCAGGGGACTATGTGCTTAACCTGACGGTCACAGATAGCAACGGATCCTCGCTTACGGATCAGGTACAGATCCACGCCGAAGAATGCGACAATCGCTATACCTGTTGGTACCCGGAAGGGTGGAATCTCCTGTCACTGCCGGTCCAGCCAATTAATCCTAGCACGGAGGCAATTCTGTCGGGGACAAGCGCCGAAGATGCACGCGCATATCGATTCACTGCTGGGTACGAGACGGCCGACAGCTTGACGTTCACCGAAGGGTACTGGGTGCACTTCATTAGCCCCGACAACATTAGCGTGATCGGTCGCGAGATCCGCAACGATGTAACCCTGCGGCTCACTGCACCAGGATGGCATCTAATCAGCAGCCCCTTCAGCATTGACTGGGATCGTGTTCTCGTTTTTGTCAATGGGATCGAGCGGTTCATCGGGGAACCACAGGCACGCGAGGTAATCGACGATTACTGTGCTTGCTACGATACGGAGGCGAGCGTGTACCGAATCTCGGACGAGATACTCCCGTGTCAGGGCTACTGGATACGGACCAAGAAGTCAAACGTTGTGTTGCGACTTGAGTGGACGCAGTACACCGCTGCGCGGCCGCCGGCCGAAGGGGGCTGTCCATCCGGGCAAGTGAGCACGCTGCCTCCGACGCTTCCGAGCATGACTACTGAAACCAATATCAGTGCAGTAGCCTATCCCAATCCCGTTAGGCACAGCATAGTAACGTTTGCGCTAAGGGGGAACTTCACCGCTGAGGCAATACGTGTACGGGTCTTCACTGCATCCGGTCACCGGATCTGGGAGGGAGAAGGCGCAGGGAACAAGCTACAGTGGGAGCCGCTGGATGCCGAAGGTGGTCGATTTGCATGGGGCCCGTACCCGTACTGTTGCTACGGGCTGTTTGACGGGCAGTGGGTGCGAACGAGGTGCGGGGTGCTGTTTCTCGCCGAGACTGACTAGAAACGGAAGGAGCAGCCACGGTGATCCAACTAATCGCCAAGAAAGAGGACAGAGCCTCATTCACAGTCGTCATGAACCTGCCGCGGCTGCTTCCGGATCATTGCTGCTTGGTTTAGAGCGATCTAGGGATCCTTGATGTCAAGGAGTCGGTGCTGCAAGACCTTGCGGTACCGCGTGATGAGATTGTTGGGAAGAAGTTCATCCGATGGCCAGAGGTATAGCGGCGCCCATTGTGTTCCTCATGCTTGATGTTGACCATTTCAAGAAGATCAACGACCACTACGGGCATGACGCTCTGAGGTGGATCTAGCAGCGGCTGTTTGCTGCAGTCCACCAGAGCGATTTTGTTGTTCGATTCGGAGGGAATGAATTTCTCATCGTCATGCCCGAGACCAACGCTGAGACGGAGACCGTCCAACAGCGGATTGAGCAAGCTATTGCGGATCCTTACACAAGAGAACTTTCCCTTCCCTTGCAGTGACAGTGTCGCTCTGCAGTGCCTACTGGGCACCCGATAGCACATGACACCAACGTCATCGAGAAAGCCGATTATACATAATGAACGAATCCCGCTAAGGCAAATAGGCGTTTCTGGAACGCTCGGAACAACGCAAGCGCGAGTCTCCCCTGGCATGGGGTGAGGTCTCGCGCTCATTTCAGCTAATCAGCCTCACTCCAACTTTCGAACCAAGAACCCTCCGGCAAGGCCACACCGCACAGGAAGACTCACAAGATTCACCGCATCTCTAGCGTATCTCTTTTCTGACACTCTGCTATTAGTCCAAAGCGCTTCCTTCTCCTGAGGTCCAGCCTGTCCTCAGGGACAGGCTGCCACGATCGTGGTCTTGCAGCAAGACTGCAGGAAATGATCAAGTTCAATGCACCCGCAATTCAGCTATTACGATCTGCATCCGTCTAAATTATACCCTAACGTGGCATAATCATAATATGATGCTTACAACTACGCGCAGAACGACATGCTGGGTGCTCTTGGTGATCCTCCTCGCTACTAGCGGGGGTATCTGTGTAGCTGAACCTGTTGACAGCGAGACGGCATTTGTAGTAGCGACTTCATTCTTATCGTCGAATAATGATGATGGGTTATGGCATCCCATGTCGGCCGATACGCAGATCATGGGCGATCCTAGGGCTGTGCAGGATCCGGCGACTGGAGATACTCTTGCATACGTTGTCGATCTAGCCCCGACCGGCTACGTGGTTCTGGGACCCGATACGTACCTGCCGCCAATTATCGCTTATTCGGACGAAAGCGCTTTTCAGTGGGACGAGGGGCCGTCGAATATATTGCTGAATCTTCTGCGTGCAGATCTGGCAGCTCGACTCGAGGCTCTGCACGACAGGGCTATTCCCATGGATTGTAAGAGGGATTCAGAGACTGAGTGGTCGGCATTGCGAAGCGGAATTTCTCCTCATGGGTATACTGAGAGTTCAGAGATCATCGGTCCTCTGCTCGAAGCAACAACATGGGCGCAGAGCGCTCCGTGGAATGATGACGCTCCTGTTGATGCAACTACTGGAGAAAGAAGTTCAGTCGGTTGCGTTGCCACAGCTCTCGCCCAGTTAATCAACTACTGGCGATACCCGGAAAGCATCACTTTCACGCGAGAAAGCGACTACGTAACAACGACACGTCGCATACCCGTCTCTGCAGTAACAGCTAGCATACCTTGGATCGAGTTTCCTATGCAGAGCTACTACAACCCAAGCGACGAGATGATGGCCAAGCTCTCGTATGCCGCCGGCGTGTCTGTCCAGATGAACTACGCTTCGTTTGGCTCTGGAGCTTATCTAATTGACATGGCCTACGCACTGGCGGGAGGGGCAATCCCAGTCCAACGGGATGTGCAGCCCGCAGTCTGGGGATACGAAACTGCAGATATTCGAACGTACGTCATGCAGGGATGGGGGAGCCCGTTCATGGAATCCCAAACCAACTTCTACCAGGACCTTCAGAGAGATATCGAGGAAGGAGCGCCGGCGGTACTAAACATCTCAACATCCAGTGCTTCAGCTAGGCATACGCTGATCTGCGATGGCTACGACAGTGCGACCGGAAGATACCATCTCAATTTAGGATGGGGCGGAAAGTCCAACGGGTGGTACGATCTACCAGAGGACATCCCCGCCGCATATAATGTCATAGAATACGGTATTTTCAACATACGCCCCCCCGAGGATCGAGCCGCATCCTTCGTAGAGGGCCATGACAATCCGACCGTTGCGGCAAAAATTGACTCTGCTGTGCGCGTCACTCCAACCGTGTTGCGGACCGAGGCTCACTTCGTGTATACAGACAACACGCCGACGGACCTCACAGTTCGCATCTTCAGCACGGATGGACACTTGATCTGGGAGCAGTCTATACTAGATGGTTCGGAGATTCTGTGGGACGGACATAGTACAGATGGAAGTCGAATGGCGAACGGTCCCTACATTTACGTTGTCAGCGGCCTGGAAGGCACAACGCCATTTCAGCGCCGGGGAATCATCTTCATTCAGCGCTAGCGCCGCTTGTCATACCGCCACAGCAAGAACTCGAGTTCCAAGTACAGTCCCCTAGTCTCAGGCTGAGGGACTCGAACTGGCATACCCATGTAAGTGTGCTGCGAAACCAACCAACTTGAGAAGCCCGTACACGATTCCGGACCACCTGGCTATCCTGATAACGAGAAAAAGCCCCTTCAGCAGGGACTTTTAGGCACTGGCTCCCCGGGTAGGACTCGAACCTACAACCATTCGGTTAACAGCCGAGAGCTC
>CAZQUT010000065.1:2913-6139 GCA_964596555.1 uncultured Thermotogae bacterium | reverse complement strand
TCGCGTCTTCCACTAGAATCGTTCCTTGTGGAGGCAATAACTGATGCTAGATATTCATAAGCTGCGGGAAGACGGCAAGGAGATCGAACGAAGGCTCAAGACGAGGGATGATTCGCTAAGTCTCAGCGAGATCCTTGAGCTCGACGCGCACCGACTAGATCTTATCGGAAAGGTCGAGGAACTGAAGGCCGAGCGCAATCGCGGTTCGCAGGAAGTCGGTCGCCTGAAGCGAGAGAAGAAGGATGCTACAGAGCAGATCGCCGCAATGTCCGCTGTTGCAGCGCAGATCGGGACCCTCGATTCCGAGCTCACCGAGGTCGCCAAGAGGATCAACTACCTCCTCTCACTTCTGCCCAACGTTCCTCACGAATCGGTCCCGGTGGGTAAGAAGGAAGAGAAGGTCATCCTGCGCAGTCATGGCGAGGCACCGAAGCAAGATTTCCCCGTCAAACACCATCTAGCCATTGCGGAGGAGAAAGGGATTCTCGACTTTACACGCGGGGCAATGATCGCCGGGGCGCGTTTCCCAATGTATGTGGGAATGGGAGCAATGCTCGAAATGGCGCTCATCCAGTACATGTTCTTCTATCACTCCCGCCGCGGGTACACGCCTATATTCCCGCCATTCCTGGCCAATCCCGAGAGCTTCTACGTTTCATCGCAGCTACCCAAGTTCGCCAACGAGGATTATTACTGCGAGAAGGACAACCTCTACCTGACTCCGACCGCGGAAACTCTGCTAGCGAACCTCCATCGGGGCGAGATTCTATCAGCTGATGACTTGCCGAAGAAGTACGTTGCGTACACGCCCTGCTTCCGACGCGAGGCGGGAACGTATGGCGAGGATGAACGCGGCCTGATCAGGGTGCATCAGTTCAATAAAGTGGAGCTGTTCAAGTTTACCACACCGGAGTCATCCTACGATGAGCTGGAAACACTGATCGGTGATGCCGAGGGCGTGTTGCAGGCACTGGGGATGCACTACCGTGTAGCGCTCCTTCCAACGCAGGATCTGGCACAACAGGCGACAAAGACGATCGATATCGAGGTCTACCTCCCCGGCCAGGGACGCTACTACGAGGTTTCCTCATGCAGCAACTGCGAGGACTTCCAGGCACGGCGGGGAAACATGCGCTATCGCCCGGGTGAGGGAGAAAAGCCTGAGTATGTACACACCCTGAACGGATCGGGCGTGGCCACACCACGATTGATGGCCGCCATTCTGGAGAATAGCCAGACTGCGGACGGGCGTGTGCGTGTCCCGGATGTCCTGCAAGAGATGGTGGGAACGGAGTATCTATGAGTGAAGCAAGCCCCACAGCGAAAACCGACGTTATGGTCGACGTGCGCGACCTAGTCAAGGTGTTTCGCACCCGCAGGGGAGGAGAGGTGCGAGCCGTCGATGGGCTGTCATTCTCCTGCCACGCAGGAGAGATCTTCGGCCTCCTCGGGCCAAACGGCGCTGGGAAGACGACGACGCTGCGCATCCTCGCGACAATCCTTACGCCAACGGCAGGAAACGCCGTGCTTGCCGGCTACGACACGAAGACCGATGCAGGTAAGGTGCGAGAACAAATAGGCTTTCTCGCCACGGAGACTGGTCTCTACGATCGCTTCACCGCTCGCGAAACGATCCGCTTCTTCGGGCGGATCAACCGCTTGAGCGATGATGAGATTGCGCGCCGGACCGAAGAGATCTTTTCGATGCTAGAGCTGACTCCACTTGCCGATCGTCGGGTGGGAACGTTCTCCACCGGAGAGAAGCAGAAGCTGTCGCTCGCCCGCAGCATAATCCACGATCCGCCAGTGCTCATCCTCGATGAACCAACGTTCGGCCTGGACGTAATGGCGGCACGCGCAGTGGTAGAGTCGATCAAGCTGTTCCGCGAGCAGGGGCGAACGATCCTCATCTCCACTCACATCATGAGCATTGCAGAGAAGCTGTGCGACGAAATAGGAATCTTGTACAAGGGAAGGCTGCGCGCCCTCGGAACTCTCGCCGATCTCAAGGAGACCTATGCCGCCGCAGACATGGAAGAAGTCTTCTTCTCCGCGGTAGGGAACGGCTAGTAGACCGTAGCGCACACACTTTCAGCGAGAATTCCTTTACGTGAGGCTTCTTTTTCTGGGTGGGATGTGGTATCCTGTGATTATCAGATGAAACAGATTCCAAGGAGGAGATAATGATGGGCAGGAAGGTCGCATTGGTCGTGGCAACGGTTGTATTCGCTGTCGTTTCGGTCGTCCTGGTGGGGGGGCAATCTGACGGAGGGCTCCTGTGGTGGAGGGCCCATGAACCGATCTACATCTTCGGCAATAACGCGTTTACGCTCCAGAATGGCGTTGTCTCAGGCACCGGAACGCAAGAGGATCCATACATAATCGCGGGTTGGTACATCGACGACTCGGCATCCGACTACGGGATATACATCGATCACAGCACAGCGCATTTTGTGATTCGTGGGTGCGTGATTGAGAAGGCGCGAGATGCAGGAGTCTACCTGAATTCGGTGACAAACGGGCGCATAGAGGGATGCCAGCTCAGTCTCGGTGAGGCGGGCGTACGCCTGCTCAATGCAGGCGGCAACACAATTGCAGGGAACGTAATCGCCAAGAACCATTACGGCGCAGCAATGATGATCGGCTCTCGCGACAACGTAATTCAGGGCAACAGCTTCATCGACAACGGCTCAAACGGCCTTGATCAACGGCATCTCAATACGTGGTCCGACAACTATTGGAGCAATTACGCCGGAGTCGATGCTGATGGCGATGGCATCGGTGATCAGGCATACAATGCGCTCTACGACCCCCGTCCGCTCATCGCCCCACTGGTCGATTGGATGCGCGTAACTCCGATGGCGGCAGGAATAGCAGGAAACCCTGTATCCCAGGCAGGATCTATGGTTATCACCTCCCAGATGCCGATCACGCTCAGTGCAAGCGATCCTGGAAGCGGGGTAGCAAAGATCCTCTACTCCATCAACGATGAGGACTGGAAGGAGTACACGGGACCATTCACACTAAGCGGACCAGACGGCCAGTACGACGTCTCTTACTACGGGATCGATAACCTGGGGAACGCGGAGCGGGCGACTGAGCTTAAGTTCGTGCTGGACAACAACGCGCCGCAAACGAGGATCTCGTTTGGTGATCCGAGCTACAACAATGAGACCGGTCAGTGGCTGACGTCGAAGACGCCGATCATTCTGGATCTCATCTCGGC
>CAZQUT010000065.1:0-2813 GCA_964596555.1 uncultured Thermotogae bacterium | reverse complement strand
AGACCGGTCAGTGGCTGACGTCGAAGACGCCGATCATTCTGGATCTCATCTCGGCGTCGACGTATGGGGTGCCAAGAACGTTCTACGCAATCGATGGTGGAGCATGGCGCCGCTACAGCGGGCCATTCCATGTCGTTGGAACCGAGGGACCACACCAGATCGGCTACTACAGCCGCAATGCCTCCGGAACAACAGAGCCGGTACAGACGATCATGGTGATCAAGGACGATACCCCACCGATGACGCGCGGAGTTCAGGGAACGGCGCAGCCAAGCTCCGCTCCGCAGAGCAGTCTTACGCCTCCTTCTCCTCCTACTTTGGTCGCGCCGCAAACCGAGACGCAGACTGATGCATCAGCCACGACACCGCAGCCGGCACCATCGGCTGCGGCGCCCGTGGTAGATACGGAATCCGAAACCCCTCCCGCCACAACTGAGGAGAGTGTGCCGGATTCCTCCGGTGTAGCCCCAGCCCCAACTGCGGTTCATACTGAATCCACAAGCAACTAGATAGTATGTGGAAGAACATCCGTCTCCTCTTCTCCAAGGAACTCCTCGGCGCGGTGCGTGACCGACGTACGCTGATCCTCACAGTCTTCTTCCCTCTCATCTTCTACCCACTCATCATTGGAGTGATGGGCCACTTCACCACCGCCGAACAGGTAAGGCTGGATACGATGATTCCCACGGTGATCATCGTCGACAACTCGGATGATGAAGTGTTCCAAAACCGCGTGCGTCAGGCGAGCGCCTTCTACCCACTGTTTGTAAGCGATGTCAAGAATGGGTTGCAGGATCTGCAAGACAAGACCGGGCAGGTGATGATGGCGGCCAAGAAGGATACCGGAGGCCCGGGGATCGGCCTCGACATCACTCTTTACTACGACCAGACCGACCAGATTGGCGTGGTCGCCGCCGCGCGGGTACGCGATTTCCTACAGGTATACTTAAGTGACGTGCTGCGGGAGAAGCTAGACTCACTCGGCATGGACTACGACTCCCTCTCCCCTCCGATCAACCTCACGGTGCAGAACGTCGCCACTGGCGAATCGATGGGAAGGATGATCCTCAGCCGGCTCCTGCCCTACTTCATGGTGCTGGCAATCCTCACCGGCGCGATGGGGCTGGGAGCGGAAATCACCGCAGGAGAGAAGGAACGCGGCACGATCGCCACACTCCTCGTCAGCCAGCTATCGCGCACCGAAATCGTGTTGGGTAAGTTTCTGACCATCCTCACGGTCTCCCTCGTCTCATCTATTCTGTCCGCGGTCGGCCTGCTGGTCGGAGTTCATTTCTTCGGCGGGAGCCTGGCGGCAACTGGGGCTGCTCAGGGCGTGCAGGCGACATTCTCGTTGAGCCTAGCGTCGTTCGGGTGGATGCTCGTTGTCCTCATCCCACTGGCGATCATCCTCTCAGCGTTGGTTGTGATTGTGGGAACCTATGCCCGCAGTCAGAAGGAGGCGAGTACGTACTTGATGCCGATCTACATGGTGATCGTCCTCATTGGCCTCGTGTCGATGAGCGGCGGCGTCACGTTCGCTGGAACGAGATTCTTGATACCGATCGCTAACGCGCTGTACGCCCTGCAGGAGATCATCGTGGGCAACCTTCAATTCTCGCACCTCGTCTACACCCTGGCGGCAAATATCATCTGTGGCGCGGTCTTGATCGCCGCCTCGATTCAGGCGTTCAAGCGCGAGGCTGTCCTCTTCCGCAGCTAGACAATTCCCTCTTACAGTCTTTGGCCTATCCACGACAGCTTCCGTGAAAAGAAGCATCCTCATCCAGTCAAGCAGGAGTACGCAACGAGTCCGGTTGATAAACACGTCAGTCTTGGCGATTGGTGTTGTTATGCCAACATATTTGGTGTATATTATTGATGCATTGGAGGTGCACCATGAAGAGACTCTCGATCACGGTGGATCCCGAGCTACTTGAGGAGAGCAGGCGCCTTGCCGGGGTGAAGACAAAGCGAGCGACCGTCGAGTTGGCGCTGCGGGACTTCGTACGCAAACGTCGGATGCAGGAGCTAGCGAAATTGGAAGGATCGGACCTAGTCGATATGTCTCCCGCTGATCTCCGAGAATGGCGTGAGGCCGGGGCAGGATGATAGACAAGAGTACGGTTCTAGTGGATTCCTCCGTCTGGATCCACTATTTCCGTCGCAGTGGAGGACGGCGGGCAAAAGAGACGCTGAAGGAAGCCTTGATGGGCGGGCGAGTGGCAACGTGTTGGGTGGTAAAGGCGGAGCTGCTCGTGGGAACACGCAACGAGGCAAACTTCCGCAAGCTCGACGATCTCTTAAGGGGACTCACCGACGTACCAATAGACGCTTCGGTATGGCACAAGGCGGCACAGATCGGCGCAAAGCTCAGGCGACGCGGAGTTACTCTGCCCTTGCCAGATTTGCTGATCGCGCAAGCCGCCATGCAAGCGGAAATCGAACTCTGGCACGCCGACAACCACTTCGAGGAAATCGGCAAAATCGTGCCCCTTCGCGCCAAGAACTTCGCACCATCGGACTCTGCTTGATGAAACCCGGGCGATCGCGCAGATGTTCCTTCGCCAACTCGATGTCAGAACAAGGCTGCCGATGTGTCCAAGACCACGAGCGGACAGCGGGGTCTGGCATTACAGCAATCCAAGCATGAGTTAATCAGGCAGAGCGATGCTTCCAATCACCTGTGCATATGTCTTGAACGCGAACCGATCCGTCATCCCGGCAATGTAGTCGCGCACAATCGGTCGCAGCAGCTCCGAGCGCCGATCAGCATCGGCATTGATCAGTTCGTCGCGCTGTGCAACAGTTACCGC
>CAZQUT010000064.1:0-6206 GCA_964596555.1 uncultured Thermotogae bacterium | reverse complement strand
GTTTTTCGCTCAAGAAGACCTGAACATCGCCCTCCAGTTCCCTGTAATCAGCGGGCGAAAGGTAACGAGTAAACGGGACATTGCGTTTGATGATCTCTCGCCATACGGCGGGGAATTCGCGCTGTCGTGTTCGTTCTCGTCTTCGTTCTCTCAGCCAATGCAGCGCCATTCGTCTCCCCGCAGTAAGCGACACCATCGTTTCTGCAAACTGCACTGTAGTGGAGTCGCCACGCAATTGGGCTCTAATACAGTTGGCAGCTTGGTGACACAGTTGACGTTCAGCGATAGATTAACGTTATGTGACCCAAGAGATAATGGCCAACGCTGACCAAGCAAGGAGGAAGACTGCCGGGAGAATAGAGATCAAAGCGCGTGGCAGCAATCGTGTCACGGGCCCCATGCGGTCCACTTCAGGATGCCACTCCTTGCACTTCCATGAGGTTGAGGGGATGCATACTTCCTCTCCCGCAAGGAGCTTATACAGGCTACGGTGAAAGTCGCCACCGGCGAACTGGCCTTCGATGCTCCGCAATAGACCAGAGACATGCTCCATTTCTTGCACAGCTCGCCTCTGGCTCAATGACCAGCCAAGGCAAACGAGAATCCCAATTCCCGCAAGAACTGTTATGAAGAATCTCCCTTCCCAAACTGTGTAGGAGAAGAGAAACAAGGATAACGGGAGGATCAGAAGACAGTTAGCCAGTAGGAAGATCCCGGCGATTGTCCAGTAATTGTGTTCTTTCACTCCGGCAGTTGTACTGAGAGCTTGGTAAAGGTGTAGCCACTCTTCCAATTCCATGATCATACCTCCTTTTGTCATCGTAGGGCTTATTGCTGGCGGTGGAAGGCATTTCTTCCTCAACGCTCGGGACAAACGTCCCCCTTCTGTTTCCACTTGCGTTGGATAAGGGGACTGTGGTATGTTCTATTACTAAACGATTAACGGGGGTTAGATGATCCAAGCGAGTCGGTGCGCATGGATCTAGGGGAATGATCAAGGAAATACTTGAGGGACTTGTCAGCAGCGTGGTTCAGCGTTCTCCCTACCGGCGTGTTCTTGTTTCGTTCTACGACAAGGCGATCACACCAGCGCCTGATTCCACCGCCGCTGTGCTTGACTACGCCGCGCAAGGCCTTACAGAGGATGATGAACGGGAAGTCCGCCTGTCTATCGCCAGCGGTGGGATTATTCGCGGCGATAAGTACAGGCCGTCGTTTCGCGTTAGCAATTCCTATTACATCCCGGGGGGGAGCGCTCCCTCCTCCATCGTACCCCGTATTCCCAGTCGGCGTCGATTTATCAGCTCACACGGTTGGCAAGCAAAAGACCTCTTGTTGATTCCCTGTCGGCTTAATGGCAGTATCATTGGGCAGGTCTCAGTTGATGATCCTCGCGATGGAGGAATGCCAACTGCATCTAAGCTGCGGGAGCTGGAAGAATTAACCGCAGTTGCGGCGATCGCCCTTATCGAGGCTCAGCAGCGGGAAAATATGAGCAAGAGGGATAAGCTCTTCAGTTTCCTCACCGACAACGCTATGACGGGAGTCCTCATTGTGCAACAGAGGCGCGTGCGCTATGCCAACGATCGAGCTTTGGACCTTTTCGGCTACAATCGCGATGAGCTGTTTGCCATGGAGCCGTGGTGGCAGCTGTTTTCGCCTGACGACCGCATGGCCTTGCGTAAGAATGACGAACAGCCATCTCCCGGTGACCTAGAAACACGCGGTACTCATAAAGATGGTGGTCCAATATCCTTACATCTGCAGTCTTTGACAATGGACTATGAGGGGGCACCGGCCCTCATGCTGAACATCCTCGACATTACCGAGCGGGTGCAAGTAGAAGAACTTCTGAAAGAGAAAGCGTTTCGCGATCCGCTCACTGGCCTGTACAACCGTCACTATTTCGATGAATCCATCCAACGGGAGTTGAAACGCTCGCAGCGATACAAGCGGCCGTTCACCATCATGATGACAGATCTTGCCCACTTTAAGCGGGTGAACGACCAGTTGGGACACCAAGAGGGTGATCGAGTCCTGCATAATGTTGCGCACCTGGTACAGGGGCAAGTTCGCGAGAGCGATTGGGTGATCCGCTATGGGGGGGATGAATTCCTCATTATCCTCCCAGAAACGGGCGTGCAGATGGAGGTTCTCGCTGAGCGCCTGCGTCGTGTTGTCTCCGAATGGGGAGACGCGAACGTTCCTGGAATTAAGATTGGGATAGATGTTGGTTGGGCAACGTGGACCTCGAATACCGACTTTTCTCTGGCGCGACTGATAGAGATTGCAGATCGCAACATGTACACTGAGAAAGAGAAGAGATGATATTAGGCCCTTTGTGCTATGGACGTAGGGAAAGAGAGAGATCTCTTTTCATGGCAAAGAGCAAGTCAAACGTGCAAACCACCATCAATGATCAGCCATCGACGACTGTCCAACCTCTTCTTGTGAGTCCTGAGACGAATATGCTCCGGACCACGCAGAACGCTCCCAGACTGCGATAACCGTGCGATTCAGGCCGACATGCCATTCCTGCGCAGGCAGGTAGTGCATACGATGATCATCATTGAGTTTGGTTCCTCTTCGACACGGAGTAAACCGCATCAAGTGCTTTGCTGTAGCGCGGACCGAGGATCTTTGGGTCCTTCGACTCTGGCTCGTTGTTCATCGTTGCGTAGGGGACGTTCATCCCCTGGACAGTGATCGTTCCGTGTGTTGTGGGCGCGATATCGAACCAGTCGTCTGTTCCGTATGTTGCCTCCATCTCCGCACGCGGCACAGAGTGGGTAAGTAGGCCGCTCTTTCGCTTTTCGTCGTAGCGAGCGACGTTTCTGCGCCACGATTCTTCGAAGGACACACTTACATACAGGATCACCGCGCGCTTCAGGATCTCAGGCGAGAGTTGGGAGAAGGCATCAGCGTAGCCGCGCTCTCCGCCTCGCGCGAACTCCACGATCATGCTCTTCCCCTTCAATGCTATGGGCTGAGAGATGATCTCCCCCACCTGCTGGTTAAGCCTGCGGATGAGGAACTCCCACATGTCGCTGTTAGTGATCGCGTAATTCCCCTCCGCTCGTCTCGAGTAGAGGCGTCCCTTTCCCATCGATTCCCACAGATCGTCCTCTACGCACTTCTCCCACAGGATAGGAAAGTCGTCGAGCGCCTCAAACGGCGCGATATGATAGGTCCGTGCGCGCTGGGCGATCGGGGTCTTGTGCATGAAATCGATGAACTCGCTCTTCCCTGCTGCGGGACGGCCAAGGAGTAGAATGATGTTAAACGTGTCATCGAGCGACGCGCTCTCGCTCATGTAATCAAGCTGAAGTGCGTTCTCCACCTCCGCGAGGAAGGACGATGGTTCACGGTTTGCATCGATTGTGGTCAGATTTGTCAGGTGCTCGATGTGCCACTTCTGTAGCGCGGTGAGCATCGCCTCCAGGTGCGGTCCATCTATGTAGAATCTCGGTGTATTGCGTGCTTCCTGGCGCAGGAGCGATAGCTCGATGGGGATATCCAAGCGGACATAGGCATCCGGCTGAGGGAGGGCGGATGCGATCTGCGGGTAGGCCTCGATGAAGCTTTTGTCCCCGAGCGCATACGCGTAGGCCAGGTGCACCCCAAGGTGCGACTCCTCCAGGCAGAGCTTTCCACTTGCGATCGCCTGTTCGATCTGTTCGCGTTGCCGTGGGATGTCGGCGATGATGGCTTCTGTCAAGCGATCGCGCTGCGAGAAGATGTCGATCTCCTCTCGCAATGCGACCTCCTTGACCAGCTCTGGCAGAACGACAACGCTCTGCGGGTAGAACCGAGCCAACAAGGACAGAGCCTCGCTCTTCCCCGTTGAGGGCAGACCTTCAAAGATGACATGGTGCATAATCATTCTCCTTCCCCAGGCGCATATTCTACCACCTGAGCGTGGTCCTTTCCCGCTTCATGCTCGCAACAACTGCGGCCAACCGCCAAGGCGTGAGCTGTCTCACCACGAAGGACACGAAGAGCACGAAGGGGGAAGATGATAACGCGATTGGTTCTCTGGCTCTCTTCTTGGGTTTGATTTGTATGCGACGCTGTGCTATGTTAATTCACCGAAAACCAAGGACGGTGAAGTGTATGCAAAGTGCGGCTGGGCGAGCGGTGGTGTTTGGGTTGGTGGCGGTACTGCTGATGAGCGTTGTTGGTCTGGCGGCATCGCAGACGTTCATTAATAAGACGGGGAAGACTCTTACTGGGATCAAGATTGAGTTCTCCAAGAGCGTGCTGATCAGCAGGCACGATTCCGCGTTTCCCGATCAGAGCCCAAGCGGCAGGAGCGATGAGTTCACGTTCAGTGGTGGAGATTTGCGCAACTTGGGGCGGTTCAGTGTCTCGTGGATACCGAGCTCGGGAAAGGTGACCGACTACGAATGGATCGAGAAGGATCAACCTGCGCAGGCCACACAAGTTACTTTGCTCAGTAGTGAGCAGGAGTTCAAGCTCCCTGATCCGAACACTCAGCCGATCCTGTACGGTAACAACTACCCTGGCCCGGGTGAGCCGTTGTACCAACCGAAGCCTGATGAACAGATATGGCTGACTGATCTTGATGGGCACGCAGATATCTACGACAACGATTCGATCAAGATCAACTACGCCCCTGGATTCAACAAGTCACAGATCACGAAGATCGATGTCTACCGCAACGAAATCAAGCTGCGCTTCCTCCTGGAGATCTTTGATGTGCTCACGAACGCGCAGATGAAGACGTTCGATGGCAATCCAGCCGAACACAGCCCAGCGAGTAACCACACTGACCATGCAATCATGGGCTACGAGTACAAGTTCGAGATCCATACCGCCGATGATCTATGGATCCTGAAGAAGACAGTGAAGAGCGGATTTAGGTGGCATCCTAAAGAGGTATGGGCTCAGTTAGGGATCAGTTGGGCGTGGAGATCGATCGATGAAATATCTTTGGATGACCTAGTGCATTTCCTTGAATATCTAAAAGATGACGGTTTTACTGGGATAGAATGTGATGTTCCGTATTACGTAGATACGCCATTTGATAATGCTGTA
Organism: uncultured Thermotogae bacterium; assembly: GCA_964596555.1. Classification (GTDB taxonomy): domain Bacteria; phylum Bipolaricaulota; class Bipolaricaulia; order UBA7950; family UBA9294; genus M55B144. The sequence goes on along the minus strand of CAZQUT010000064.1, from coordinate 1,148 downwards.
TTTAAATTGTATGATCGGGATTCAGAAATTGGAAATTGGGATATACGTACGCCAACTATAGCCGAACTGGAAAAGATGCTAAAAGCAACGACAGAAGCAAAATTGGAGGTCAATATTCGAGGTCATATTTACATAAGCCGAAAATACCAAGATGAACATGGCGTTGTTTATGGGGGTGCTATTGTTCCCACTGATCCAGCCAAATTCTTCAAAAGTTACACTGATGCATGGTGGACATTCATTCCGTTACTTAACAAATATCATGTTAAATTGCTAACACCTTTTGTGGAAATGGATAAACTGGAACTTCATTTTCCTCACTATATTAAACAAATGTACACGGAAATAAGTGAGGCATGTGGTAGTGAGATGGGGCTTGATGAGGCTACAAATACCATGCTTGATGGGAATAGTTCTATTAATAGCGCGCGGATTTACACAAGGAGTGAGTTTGAGCGGCTTGTAAGTAATTTCACTTTTTGGAATTGGAGGGACTCGCAGAAAAGACCAATAAGAATTGAATACAGTTGCTGGTCCCCTCCTGTAGAGACTCAGAAAGATCAGAGGACCTCTGCAATGGCAAAGAACTTTGCAGAGTTTTGGAAGACGGCTGCGGAGTGTTATAATCTGTTATATCCTCGTGATCCGCAGATGTTTGGAGAAATTGGTGCTTTTAATGCAGATGGGCAATCTTTAGGCAGTGATTATTATTACAACGTTCCTTCTGCCCAGAGAGTGATGGACGAGCAGGAAAGAGCAGATTATATATTAGCTGCCTTGAGGGGTTCTGAAGAACTAAACACCATTATGGCAATTACCCTCTGGGGAAGTTTCACTACTGGAGATGTTTGGCCAAGTGAGCCAGGGTCTCTCAACATTAGAACGGGCCATTATGATTACCCCGCCAGTCCGATGTACAAAGTCTTTAAGGCCGTGATCAAACAAGAGTAGTCTGTTCCCCCTGTTTCTCCCCGGGCAGCGACTACCGCAGCAGGCCATGTGGGCTCTTGCTTGCGTGATCGCTCAAGGCGCCGTGCCTTCGCCTGCATGGGTGTTTATCTTGGGAAGCATGGACTACTGCGTGTTGAGTTCGTCCTTCGACTTTCCTCATTCGATCTGTATAATGGTCGGAATCAAGAAAGGAGCCT
>CAZQUT010000063.1:0-6233 GCA_964596555.1 uncultured Thermotogae bacterium | reverse complement strand
AATCCCAACGCCGTTAGCGACGTCGCTGTCGCTGCTCATCTTGCCGAAGCTGCTCTGCAATCGGCTCTTTACAACGGGGATATCAATTGCAATTACATTAAGGATGATACTTATGTGCAGGATTATCAGGAGAAGCGCAAGGCGTTATCGAAACAGGCAATAATCATCAAAGAGGCAGTTATCGAAGCCGCGCGAACAATACTGGAAGCTTAAGGTGCCTGTGGAACAGGCGGAGCGGTTCCCCCTTCAATAGCATTTTCCTTCCACGCTCTGTCGAGAATCCCGTTGATGAACGACTGTGCGTTTTCTGTTCCGTACTTCTTGGAAAGCTCCACCGCCTCGTTGATTACCACCTCGGCGGGGATGTCTGGCGCATGCAATAGCTCATACAGACCCAAGCGAAGGATGTTGCGATCGAGGACTGCAAGCCGCTCCACACGCCAACCGACGGCATAGTGGCCGATCATCTCGTCGAGATCACCGAGGTGATCTAATACCCCGCGCAGTGTCTCCTCTATGTACTTTCCCTGATCGTCAAGCTCAAGCTCGGAGACCATCTCCGCGAGCGGCGTATTGACAAACTCCCGCTCGTAGAGAACGTGAAGTACGAGCTCACGTGCTTCACTTCTGCGCATCAGGGCCGGAATAGGCGCACGTAGAGCCTACGCAGCTTTGCCGCCAGTGCGCTCCCCGATTCAAGAGACAGACCGACAATATATCCACCAACAGCAAAGGCGAGCAGGATCAGGACAACGCGCCATCCAACGACGACAAGAAGGATCCCTATTAACAGACCTACGAGGAGGCCGATCAACCTAGGAAGCATCAGTATGTTCATTCTCCTCCTCAGGCGCATGTGGTTCTTCCTCGTGTACGCGCATGCTATTCACGAGGACCGAGACCTGGCGCACCTCAATCCCGGTGCGCTCCACCACACGACGCGACAGGGTCTCCTGGATGCGCTGTCCAATCTCAGCTACTCTGTCTTCCGGTGAGAGTGTCGTAGTGATCCTTATCGAGAGTCCATCGCCCATGTGATGTAGCCGTACCTGAAAACGATCGATGCCGACCTCATCACGCATGATGCCGCTCACGAACTCGCGCAGCGCGTACGGTGAGAGCTCGATCTTTCCCCATTCGCCATCCTGCGTGAAGCGTGCCAACTGTGTACGTCCACGGTAGAAGAGGGACGCGAAGTGCACACTCACAGCAAGGAGTACCCCTCCAAGGGCGTAGAGGATCGCTTCTCCAGTAAGCGTAGCAAAGAACTGTTGTGCAGAGACGAGTGACAGCGTACCCGTGGCAAAGAGGATAGAGCCGACCCCCGTACCTGCTGTGATGATTCCCAGAAAGACCGCTACAGCAAGGAGAACCGGGCTCATTCTCCCTCACCGTCCTCAAATTTCTCCTGCGGCTCGACAAGGCGCTGTATATCTACATTCACCGCACTCACCTTCAGCCCGGTCATCTGTTCGATCTCTGCCTTTACCCGTGTCTGAACCTGCTTTGCCACCTTATGGATGGGGGTGCCATAAATAGCGGTGATGCGCACCGTGACTTTGACGTTCTCTCCCTCCACTTCAGTGTCCACGTACCGCTTCATCCCCTCACCACGGCGAAACGCTCCATCACCTGGGCGGAGATTGGCTATTCCTTCTACTTCGGAAACGGCGATGCCAGCAATCGCCGTCACAACTTCCTTGGAGATGCCTACGCTTCCCTTCTCTAAGTCTACCATGTTTCTATCCTCCTCCTCATTCCTCGTTGATGTTCTCATCCGGTGTATGAGGTGGGACGACTTTCCGCACGAAGACATCGACTCCAGTCACAGTGACTCCGGAAAGCTTCTCGATGTCCGTCTGCACGTTGGACTGGATCCCCCGTGCGACTTCGTGAACCGGATACCCGTACTCTACAGTGATGCGAAGCTCAACGTGCACTCCGCCCTCTACAAGCTCGGTCTTGATAGTCGGCGAGAGATCTTCACCACCGAAGAAGCTCTTTATCCCCCCCGCGCCACCGGTGGAGAGTGCTATCCCGTCAACCTTTCCCGCGGCTATCCGTGCAATCGCTGCTATCACATCTTCCGATATTGTGATCAGACCGTCTTCATCAACGATCTCTACTTTTCTCTCCGCCATAGTCCCTCCTTCTAAGTACGTTCCACGTATGTTCCACTGCGTGTATCTATTTTCAAGACATCTCCTTCCTTGACGAAGAGGGGAACCTGCACCTCTGCGCCGCTCTCCAGCGTCGCTGGCTTCTCAACGTTGGAGACGGTGTCTCCTCTCACGCCTGGCTCGGTGTGTACCACCTTCAACTCGACGAAATTCGGAAGCTCCACCTTAACTAACGCATCTGCATGGTAATAGCCAACAAGGTTGATCCCTTCCACGATGAACTTGGCCTGTCCTCCCAGCACCTCAGCCGACACAGGGAACTGGTCAAATCGTTCGTTATCCATGAAAACGTAATTCTCGCCATCGTTGTACAGGTACTGCAGAGGGCGTGATTCGAGGAAGACGGATTCCGTGTTCTCCGACCCCTTGAACGTGGTAGAGAGGTTGTGCCCAGTTTTCAGGTTTCGCAGTCGCGTGCGCGCAATCGCTCCACCCCGTCCCCTCTTGGAGTGCTCGTAGTCTGCGATCTCGTAGAGCTCTCCATCGTAGAGGATCACCATCCCTTTTCGCATCTCACTTACTGAAAGTCCCATCGCTTCATCACTCCTGTCTTCTTTGCGCTCGAATGACCGATCACTCACCCGCCGGCCAGCGTACGATGCGCAGCCCAACATGGGCAATTCCCTTGTCAACGATCCCTAGCTTCTCGGCTGCCCCTTTCGAAAGGTCGATTATCCTTCCCTCGATGAATGGACCACGGTCGTTGATCCGCACGACCAGGCTGCTGTCTGTATCCAGATCGACGACCCTCACGATTGTGCCGAACGGGAGCGTCTTGTGGGCCGCGCTGATGCCGTACATGTCGTAGACTTCGCCGTTAGACGTCCGGTTTCCCTGAAAACCCGGACCGTACCAAGACGCAATCCCGACCTCGTAGTAAGGCCCCGCTACCTGCCACAACACTATCGCCCCGATCACCGCTACAACCGAGATCAGGTACAGAGTCCATTCTTTCATACCTTGCATTATAGTGATGCGAAAAGCGCATCACAACACCCTAGTGTCTATGAAGAGCCGACCACACAGCATCGGCTACCGTGTGGATCTGATTTGGCAGATATAGACCACACAGGAGTGCAGCAATCACCGGCCATTGCGGAGCGGATAACCGTACCTGCCAACCAGTGAAATGCAGGAAGCTGAAAAACACAAGTGACACGATCCCTCCCAGATAGGCAATGCGTGTCAACGGCCCGAAGATGATGTGATGCGACAGCGCACGGTGGCGGAACAGGCGGGCATAGGGAACCCACAGCACACGTGCGACCCCCCAACGCCGAAAGGAATCGCTCTGCTTCAAGTCAAGATCAGGGCTGAGAAACAGGCTGGAAAAGAGATACGAACCGAGGAAAACCCCGACATACATGGCACGTACAAGTCCCGTTTGAAACAGGTACACACCGGAAGCAACGCACGCCACAAAGACGAACATCTCAATCCGTAGATGTGCTCTACCTGATGGCATGGGACTAATGTACCTTCTTACGTTATGCAAAGCAACTTGTCTCTTCCTCTTGACGTGCAAGAGATCCCCGGTTACAATTTGTTTAGCAGGCTAGACCTGAGAGTGCTAACAAACCCGTAAGGAGGGGATAGAAGGATGAAGATCAAGCCATTGGGAAAGCGAATCCTGGCGAAGAAAATCGAGCAGGAAGAGAGGAAAACATCAGGAGGGATTGTCCTTCCAGAGAGCGCGAAGAGCGAAAAGGTAGTGCGCGCAAAGGTATTAGAACTGGGGACCGAAGAGAAGTTCACCGTCAAGAAGGGTAACGAGATCATCGTTTCCAGCTTCGCTGGCACAGAGATCGAAATGGATGACGAGAAGTTTCTGCTGGTGAAAGAGAGCGACATTCTCGCGGTAATTGAGTAGGTAAAGGGGGAATCGAACATGGCAAAGGAAGTAATATTCGGCGATGAAGCACGTCGCCGCATGAAGGCAGGAATCGACAAACTGGCAGACGCTGTACGCATCACTCTTGGGCCCCGCGGCCGAAACGTGATTATCGACAAGAAGTTCGGCAGCCCGGACATCACGAATGATGGTGTGACAATCGCTCAGGAGCAGGAGTACAAGGATCCCTACGAGAACATGGGTGCGCAGCTCGTGAAAGAAGTCGCCTCCAAGACCAACGACATCGCGGGTGACGGGACGACCACAGCGACGATTCTCGCGCACACGATGATAGAGGAAGGATTCAAGAACCTCGCTGCTGGTGCAAATCCGATGGAACTTAAGCGCGGATTAGAGAAGGGTGCAGAGAAGATCGTCGAGGGGCTGAAAGAACAGAGTCGCGCCCTCAAGACGAAGGATGAGACCGCGCAGGTAGCCACGATCTCCGCCAATGATGAGGCAATCGGGAAGATCATCGCCGATGCCATGGAAGCGGTCGGCGAGGACGGTGTGATCACCGTGGAAGACTCTGATACGATCTCCACCTACTATGACGTCGTCGAAGGAATGCAGTTCGATCGCGAGTACATCTCGCCTTACTTCGTGACCGACCCCAAGAAAATGGAGGTCCTCCTCGACAAACCCTACATCCTGATCACGGATCAGGAGCTGAAGAATGCAGCTGACCTCGTTCCGTTGCTCGAGAAAGTTGCCCAGAGCGGGAAACCGTTGTTGGTCATCGCCAAGGACGTCACCGGCGAAGCGCTGACTACGTTGGTCCTGAATAAGCTGAAGGGAACCTTCTCCAGCTGTGCGGTCAAGGCCCCTGGCTTCGGTGACCGGCGCAAGGCGATGCTCGAGGATCTAGCTATCCTCACCGGCGCGACCGTCATTGCTGAAGACGTAGGGATGCTGATCAAGGACGCCACGCTCGACATGCTTGGAAGTGCTGAGCGCGTTAAGGTCGATGGGAAAAACACGACCATCGTTGATGGAAGCGGCTCCTCGGACGCAATCAAGGGACGTATCGAGCAGATCGATGCCCAGATCGAGAACACCGATTCCGACTATGACCGTGAGAAGCTGGAAGAGCGCAAAGCCAAGCTTGCCGGCGGTGTCGCTGTAATCAAAGTAGGTGCCGCAACCGAGACTGAGCTCTCTGAGAAGAAACACCGCATGGAAGACGCACTTGAAGCGACGAAAGCCGCGGTAGACGAAGGAATCCTCCCCGGTGGCGGTGCTGCTCTGTTGAACGCGGCCCGCAAGCTCGACGACCTCAAGCTTGAGAATGACGAAGCTGTAGGGGTGAAGATCCTCCGCCGCGCCGTCGAAGCTCCCCTCCGTCAGCTGGCGGACAACGCCGGTTTCGAGGGAGCGATCATCGTGGAGCGAGTTAAGGCAGAGAAGCCGGGCGTCGGATTCGACGTACTCTCCGAGTCTTACCGTGACATGTTCGATGCCGGGATTGTCGATCCAACGAAGGTGACTCGTTCTGCACTGCAGAACGCCGTCTCTATCGCGGGTATGCTCCTTACCACCGACGCGCTCGTCGCCGATATAAAGGAAAAGGAAGATACACCGGCGATGCCAGGCGGTGGAATGCCGGGCGGAATGCCTTACTAATCGAAATCTAGTTGTCTTCCCCCCTTTGTCCGTTTATCATCCGACAAAGGGGGGATTGTTTTGCCACAGAGAAGAAAGATCGGCCTTGCCCTCGGCGGCGGTGGGGCACGCGGCTTTGCTCACTTAGGCGTCATCATCGCGTTGGCGGAGAACGACATTCCCCTTGACTTCATCAGCGGAACGAGCATGGGGGCCGTCATCGGTGCGGCTAGGGCGATTGGGACAGACCTTGACCACTTGAGTAGCCTCCTCGCCTGTCTGGACATCAACGAGCTGTTGCAGGTCTCAGAGAGCACTATCCGCGAGGTTCAGAAGGCCATCGGCCGCGGGCTTATCGAGTACGTGCGTGGGTCAGATTGGCACACGAACGATGGCTGCCCTCAAGATCTGGCGCGCATCTATGAGCTATTCTCGCTCTTTACGGCCAACAAGGACTTCTCCGACACCGTAATCCCCTTTGCCGTCGTGGCGGCCGACTTGGAGACTGGAGAGCGGATCGTGTTGACCGAGGGGAAACTGTACAAGGCTGTTACTGCCAG
>CAZQUT010000062.1:0-6327 GCA_964596555.1 uncultured Thermotogae bacterium | reverse complement strand
TCAGACAAGGCTTCATCGATCTCCCGAGGGGCGATCTTCTCTCCTCCGCGATTGATCATCTCCTTCATCCGTCCGGTGAGGTAGATGTATCCATCGTCGTCGATATACCCTGCGTCTCCGGTTCGGAACCAGCCGTCGATGAATGCGGACGCATTGGCCTCGGCGTTGCCTTCGTAGCCGGACGTGACAGTCTCTCCTCGAATCGCGATCCCACCCTCCGCGTTCGCGGGCTGGAGGTTTCCGTCCGGAGCCAAAACGGCGACCTTGACGCCCAACGCACGACCGACGGAGCCGGGCTTTCGGGGATCGGGAGGAAGTGGATTGCTGGCAATCTGATGGGAGGCCTCCGTCATTCCGTAGGCTTCGATCACCGGAACGTCAAACACGGTCTCCATCTCCGCTTGAAGGAGCGTAGGCAAAGGCGCGGAAGAGGACCGAATGAAGCGAAGTCGGTGTAGAGGCGCACCCGAACGATTGCGTGTCTCGGCCAGAATCGCCTGATGGATCGTGGGAACAGCGGTGTACCACGTTGGATTGCCTGAGTCGATCCAGCGCAGCAACCCTTTAGCCGGAACTCCGGATGCCACGATCGTACTTCCCCCCGCGATCAAAGGAGCCAGCAATCCCGCGACAAGACCATGGATGTGGAACAAGGGCATTGGGTTCAGGCATTGATCTTGCGGTCCCAGTTGAAGGCTCCGCGCAACGTTCTTAGCTGATGTCATTAGATTGACATGCGTGAGGGGAACTTGCTTTGGCCGCGAAGTTGTTCCGGACGTGGACAGCAGCAGGGTCGTATCTTCAGGAGAAGGCGGAAACTCGGGGTGGGTTGAAGCGTCTCTTGGCGGGCGCCATTGGCGCACGTCCGGCGGCAGCTCGATGATTGGAATGTCGAGAGCGCGAGCGACGCCTCGGGCCGGTGTTTCGAACCCGTCTTCGAGCAACAATGCCTGGGGCGAAAGATCGCCTAGCAAGACCTGGAACTCGCGCTCCCCGTATCCTGGGCTCAATGGAGCTGCGGCGGCGTGACACGATACCCCGAGGAACGTCACGGCTTCCACGATTCCGCTTGGAATGACCGTTGCCAGCCGGGGTGAATTTCCCAACCCAAGTTTCAAGAGGGTTGCCCCGAGCCACTCAAGCGCTTGGACCAGTTCGTGGTAACTCAATGTGGATCCTTGGGAAGAAACAAGACTTGTCCGCTCGGGCGAAACAGCGGCCCATCTTCGTATCACATCTTGGATTGTCTTCATCGATACCCCTCTCTGTATTACGCCCTTTGATCTGGATTATACACGCATGTACGTGCATCGTGAATAGGGCGAATAGGGTGAATAGGAAGATCCCTCCGGGCGAGAGTTCTTGAGAAGCACATGGAGGCTCGCGTTTGTCGATCATCTTCGCTAGGATGTACATGTGGGACCGAAATGCGCGAAAGGGAGACTCATATGGGTTCAGGGCGGCCTCTGGAGCGGAAGGGGTTTGATCGCGAAGGACTTCCCGTCCTGACCACGCAGAAATCGACGTGGCTGCGAAGATCGCTGTTCTACGATCAGTGGAACATAGGGCTCGTGGCGTTCGCCGGCGCATCCCTTGTAAGGGGTGCGAAGCTGCCAGATGTTCGTTGGCTTCCGCACCAACGAAGTGGGATCTTTGTGGCAGATCCTTTCTTTGTGAACTGGGGCGGTAGACAACTGATCCTTTGCGAGGTTTACGACTACCGATTGGGAAGGGGGCGCATCGGTGCGATCTCGTTAGACTCCCAATCGACTCTGGAGATCGTGCTAGATCTCCCTGTTCACGCAGCGTTTCCATTTCCGATCAAGTATCGAAGCAAACTCTACTGTATCCCGGAAACCGTGGGGCTTGAGGAAGTTGCGATCTACGATATCAGTGACCTCTCCAGACCGAAGAAGGCTGGCGTCTTGTTGGACGGCGTAGCCGGGTGCGATTGTGCGGTGATGCAGTTCGCCGGGCGCTGGTGGATGTTTGGGACCGATGCTCGGGATGGGCCGTTCGATAAGCTGCGGATCTGGTATGCTGATGATCTTCTGGGCCGATGGTGTCCTCACCCAATGAACCCGGTGAAAGTCGACCTGGCATCTTCGCGATCTGCTGGGGCTCCTTTTCTGTCGGAAGGTGTACTATACCGCCCCGCGCAAGACTGCTCGACTGGGTATGGTTCGCGGGTAGTCATCCATCGAGTCGTCCGCCTCACACCGACCGAGTTTGAGGAACAACCAATCACCATAATCAAGCCTGATGACGATGGCCCTTACCCCGACGGACTTCATACCCTCTCGCTTGCCCCGGAGCTGACTCTCATCGACGGCAAACGGGTCCGAAGTGTCTTCTCGAGCTGGCCCGTTCTTACCCGGAGGGTGGAAAGTCTTGGGAAGCTGGTGCAATCATCTCTCAACGCATGGATGAGGTGACCTATCTTGCGCAGCTTTCCTGGGGCGTGTCAGGTGCCCAAAGGGGCATGCTAAGACCGTAGATGACCCAGAAGAACAGGGACGCGTGAAACGATGTGAATAGGAAGTGGACCGCGTAGACCGAAAGCACCAGACAGAAGCCAATTCGCAGTTCCATCGATGGAACATCGGTTCTCGCTCGCCGCCAAAACGAAATGATGGGTGCTCCGAGGAGAAAAACGAAGGAGAGCAGGCCGAGGAATCCTTGTTCAAGCCAAGTTTGAACGTATGCATTGTGAGGGTGTGCTAGGATGCCGCGACTGGCGGGAACTCGCAGCTTCTCGGCGAAGTTGCCAGCCCCGATGCCGATCAATGGGTCTTGGCGGATCTCTTCCCAGGACCTCGCAAGGGCAGTGTATCGAACTGAGAAACTCTCCGTTGAGGTGATCGCGAGCTTGCTTTGCAGCCGGTTCAGGAAGTGCGGGTTGGTGCCCCAGGCTATTCCGAGTACGCCAAGGGTCAGCGCCAGCGCAAGTGCCGTAACGCCAAGCCGGTGACGAGTACCGCGAAGCAGTAAACCGACGTGTCCGATGGCGGTTGAGAGCCACGCACTCCGTGAGAAGGAAAGAGCGATCGCCGAGAGCAGTACCCCGGACACAATAGCGGCGATCCAGCGGATGCGGCCCGAGAGTTGGTGCGTGAAGAGAAGTGCGGCAGAGATGAGGAAGTAAGGTGCTTCCAGGAAGAATGCCATGCTGTTCTGATTACCGACGCTCCCTGGCACTCCTATGTTAGCGATGATTGCCGCGTCGCCGAAGTATCGAGCGAGCGCAAGGCTCGCCCAACCGAATCCGACAAGGGCCAGCAGGAGGACTAGTCGCCTCAGGCTTGTGCAATCACGAACGGATAGGAAGAGGAGCACGGGAATCGACAGATAGAACAACATCTCGAACACGAAAGGCGACGTTGGGCGGCCGAATGCCAACGGTAGGACGAGACTGAGCCCCATCCCCAGCAAACCGATGATCGGTAGTGGAGGGCGCGGAAAATGGATCCATCTGAGGATCACTGAGAAGAATAAACACACTCCGAGGAGGACAAAGAAGAGCGCGGCCCATGGAACGGAGAATGGACCGATGGTCACTCGCGCAAACCCAAATGGGAAGACGCCGAGCGAAAGAACTGCCAGGTAGGTAAGAGATGTGCACAAGAGACGAGCTGCGCGGCTGGGGTTCTTGACCATTCTGTTTACTCCTTTTCTTCCGGCGTCCTGACCGGTTCGTAGTTATCTATTCGACGACCGATTGCGAACTCAACAAGGCCAGCCAGAAGGCCGGCTTGGAATACGCATGCCGCGTACGGCCAACCAAGAAGTCCGCGCGTTTGCTTTGAACGTCGGGTTGCCCACCCGACGAGCGCGAAAGCGGAGAACACAACCTGGGCACCGGCTATCGTGGCGAAGAACGGTGAGAAAACACACAGGGTGACGCTTGTTGTGAAGATGCCGAGGAGGAGCAGCGGCATCAGATAGCGCAGAAGCGAGTACGAGAAGAGATGAAACGCGCGAACAGGGTGGTGTAGCGGGTTAAGAAGCCTCCGGTAATGCAGCAGGGAAGTCAACGCTTGCACCGTAAGGCGCCGCCGGATCACCCACTCGGAGCGCAGCCGCGCCGAAAACAAGTCATAGGCAATCGCCCGTGAAGCCGTGACGACACGGTACCCTTGTAGGGCAAGCGCTAGCCCCGCTGACTGATCGATGTCGACCCCTCGAGGGGGCAATCGGTAGAGGGAAGTTCGCATGCTCATATTCGCACCGCTCAGCTTGAAAAGCACTCCCAGTTCACTCTGCCATTGCCGCAGGTAGTTCTCCCACTGCCAGTAGGCGGCAAAGAATCCGCCAAGAGAGGATACTTGCGAGGATCGGAACTGGAGATACCCTACGACTCCGCCGACTCTGGGATCGGCATATCGTTCTACCATGCGGCGAATGCATTGCGGATCGTAGGAAGTCTCTGCATCGGTGAAACAAACTATATCTCCGATGGCGCTCTTGACACCCAGAGACTGCGTTCGCGCGCGGTGGCGGGTTTCCGATTCGATGACCTTGACTCCCTCGAAGCTCCGTGCAATTTCGACGGTCCTGTCGGTTGAAGCGTCTGAACAGACGAGGATCTCGAGACGGTCATGGGGGTAGTCAAGCAAGAGGCAATTCGCGATTCGATCTGCGATGATCGCTTCTTCATTGTAGGCTGTGATCACAATACTAACCGTGGGGAGTTCGCCGGTCGTGTTCACGGAGCAGGATCGTCTTCTCCTGGTCAGCAGCCACAGAAGCGCACCATACCCAACGAAATGCCAGGTGATGAGAACCACGAACAGCCAGAACAGAACAATCATCAAGGATCACGCTCCAGATAAGTAATAATGTGCTCCCACAACGTCGTTGCTTGCCTTTCCACGGTATGTTCCCGGATCAGTGAGTACCCGGCCCGAATCAGCCGCACGCGCAGCTCCTCATCTTCTATCATACGCCGTATAGACGCGGCAAGCTGCTGCGCAGATCGCGGGTTTACAAGCAGACCCGTTTTCCCGTGTTGTATGATTTCCGGCACTCCTCCGACACGGGTAGCGACAATTGGCAATCCCGCCGCCATCGCCTCCCACAAGACCCTGGGTGTCCCTTCCGAGAGCGACGGGAGAATGAAGATATCAGCCCCGCGATAGAGGGCAAGCATGCTGGGGCCGAATGATACTTCGCCCGTGAACTCGACTGCTGACGACAATGCCTGCTTGGCTATGAGGGCGATGAGAGCCTTCCGGCAAGGACCGGTCCCGACGAGTGTCAGCCGTACCGGTACTCCATCATGGAGGAGAAGACGAACAGCTTCGACAAGGTACACGAGCCCCTTCACCGACACGAGACGTCCCACGGACAAGAGCCGAGTTGGCGTTGACTGACACGTGTCTTGTCGATCGAAGATCTCCCCCGCGGCCACGGCTGTTGGTGCAAAGGTAACCGATCGAACGGCGGACGAGCCATAAAGTCGAGCCAAGGATGAACTGGCCGCGATAACCATGCTGCTCCTGCTGGCTCGCAGAGCTAGTCTATGCATTGCCTCCGCGATCGGCGTGACGACGAGCCTGCGCACCAACCAGGGGTACTTGCCGCTGGTCTCGACGACCTCTCTGATGTCCCCGACAACGTAGAGAATGTGAGGTTTCTTCTTCCGTCGTACAGCATGAACGATCAGGGGAAACACCGGTGAGGGAAACTGGCTTACAACGACGTCAGCGCGTGAGACGGTTTGCAGGATGCGTCGCCAAGTGGGTAGCAGGATCCAGGGGAGCCGAAGCAGGAAGCCTGCAAAGCTGCCCCCGTATGCGGGACGATGGCCAAACTCGATCTTCGGGTTTTCATCCAGTGGCCTCGATTGAGCGGCTGATGCGGGTGTGTTGAGAATGATGCGAGCCTCTTCTGGAAACGCACCCAGGAGTCGTAGGAATGGAGGTGGTTCACCCTGCGGGGTAGCGACTGGTTCCTCACTGAAGAAAGCGACGCAGCGTGGCCGTAAAATCGAGTTTCTCACGCAGGTTTCTGCTGGCCCATTCTTTGATCTCACGTAATGCTCGCTCCTTCGCTTTGGAACCACAGCTCTCCATTCTCGACCGAAAGCGACAGGCTCTTGCCCGGATCCAGCCGACGAGTCGCTCTAGCATATCACGATTGGCCTCTGTGAGGCCAGTGAGGTCTAAGAGGATTCCATAGGTGAGTACGCTTATCAGAGTACCTGCAATCCAAGGGGGTCTGCCTTGAAGAAGCTCCTCTGTTCGTCTGGTGTTGTGCGAAGAACATCACAATGAAGGACTGACTATCATCCTTCTCCTTCAGAATGGAGTTGCCTTAAGGTACAAT
>CAZQUT010000061.1:0-6412 GCA_964596555.1 uncultured Thermotogae bacterium | reverse complement strand
CCCTTTCCTCCTGTCCTTTAATCTACCCTAACACGCCCGATTGGCATTGCCAATCAGGAAAAGGAGGAGTACTTTGTAAGGGAAAACCTGAAGGAGTTGTAAGGGACTTTGACCGGCAAAAAAAACGGACTTCTTGTCGTTTCGAGTGGGTAGCTGAAGATACAAACGTAACACAGTACCTCTCGCAAAGTCGTGAAACAGTGATGCGTAATGAGTGGAGGGCAATGAGAAAGAGCAAAAGCATTTTCTCGCAAAGACCTGTTTGCCTTGCCTCTTGTACGTCTCTCCGTATTCCCGTGTCTCCGTATTCCCGTGTCTCCCTTTCTCCCCCTTTGCGTTCTTGCCGGGAGGGGTTAGGGCGAGAGATTTATTCGGGGTGAAAGCTCTGGCAACAGATCGTGCTCCAGGGCAAAGCACAGGTAGTCGGCGCTAGTGTGCAAGCCAAGCTTCTTGCGAATGCGGGCCCGGTAGGTCTCCACCGTCTTCGGGCTCAGCTTGAGGTCCTCGGCAGCCTCATGGGTCGTCTTGCCCGAGGCGATCAAGACCAGAACCTCCAACTCCCGATCCGTCAGCCGGTCTAGCAGGGGCGCTGGTGCCTTGCCGAACTGTTGCCGCAACAATTCCTCTTGGAGTTTGGGCGAAAGGTAGTACCCACCACAGTGCACCCGTCGAATCGCCGCAAGCAGCTCGTCGGGGGCAACCTTCTTCTCGATGTATCCCCGGGCACCAGCCCTGAAGAATCGCGGCCCGTACCTGTCCTCGGGATATATGGTCAATATCAGAATAGCCATCTCCGGATGCTCCCTAGCAATGCGCTTGGTCGCCTCCAGGCCGCCGATCCCGGGCATGGAGTTGTCCATTACTACCACATTGGAATCTAACTTCCTTGTCAAGGCCACGGCCTCCTCACCAGAGGAGGCTTCACCTACTATCTCGATATCAGAAGCCTCCTCTAGAATTTTGTGTAGCCCGCCCCGGATGCAAGCAAGGTCGTCAACGAGGAGCACGCGTATCATCCCGCGCCTTCCTGATCCAAGGGTAGGGTGAGGATGACCCTTGTGCCACGTCCGGGCTCGCTCTCCACTTTGAGCATTCCACCTACCGCCCGTGCTCGCTCGATCATGCCTAATACCCCAAAGCATTCCCTGAGGGATCGCAGGACTTCCCCCGGTACGCCAATGCCATCGTCGGCAACCACAAGGCGAAGGCAAAGGCTCCCCGTTTCCACCTTGATGGTGACCTGAGAGGCCTGGGCGTGGCGAACAACGTTGGCCAAGGCCTCTTGTGCGATGCGTAAGACAGCGATTGCACTCGCCTCTGGGATCTTCCCCTCGACCCCCACCATTTCCAGTGAACAAGGGATGTTGAAGTTCTTCTGAAAATTCTGGATATATAAACGAAGACCATCAAAAAGGCCAAGCTCTCCTAGAAAAGGTGGGCGGAGTTCTGCTAAGAACTGTTGAACATCTTCGGAAAAGGTATCGAGCAGCTCGATAGTATTTGAAGCCCACTCGCGAAGCCCTACTGGATCCAAATGCCTCTTTAGCAACGATTCCACATTCCAACGCAATAAAATCAGTCGCTGGGCCAGCTCGTCATGCAGTCTTCGGGCAATGTGAGCTCGTTCCTCCTCCTGGGCTCGGATGAGACACTGAGCCAAGGCCTGCCCCCCCTCGTCTCTCAGAAACCCTGACGGCAACATTTTCCATTATAACACCTCCCTAATGGAAGCGGATCTTACTGATCCAGTTCCCTCAGAAGGTTTTGGTAGCTGAACCATCTCGGTTCGTAGGATTCTTAGAGTTTGTGGCGTCTGTAGAGTTAAGAACCTGTAACCCTATGAACTCAATAGACTCTATGGACTAAGACTTCGAGCTTTGCGTCCCCGCCTCACGACGGGTTTGCCACTTCGGCCCTCCAGCGAAACGACTCTACGCCTTGCTTCTATATTCCACCTCCTGCATGTCCCTCTTGAATAAGGCTCTCGTATGTGTCTCTGCTTCTTGTCGTCGCCCACAAGAATAAACGACCCCCTTTTTCAAGGAGGTCGTCGGTAACCTTACGGACCAATAACCTGTTACGCCTCTCGAACCTGCTCCCTCACGTCAGCTTGACAACAAGCTGCCTTATGGAATCAGCCCTTTCCTGCAGAACTACTCCCGAAGGTTCTTTAACGGATTGCGGGATTTGGGAAGCACTACCAGCCCGCCGCGCACGTCCGGATTCAGTCGTAGCTCGGTTACGTTCCCATCTTTTAGATTAAGGGTGATCCATCCAGAAAACTTTGCGTGTTTGTATTTCGCTATTTCCGTAAGTACCCTGTTTCCCTCAAGGCAATTATTACAGTTATCGAGTATCAGCACTAGGTCCTGTGCGCTCCATCCGGCATTTGCAGCGACAATCTCAATTGCTTCAGCCAATCTCTTTGTCGGCGCTTCTGCCCGCTGTGGCATTGTGTTCCCTCTTTTCGCTACTTTGCTCCAGACGATCTCAATTCTCGCTCACTTGCATATTAAGCGCTGCAACGAGCACCTTCTCCTCTATCAGGTTAAGCGACAGCAACACTTCGCCGAGGAGTTCTCCTTTGCCCCGCTGTTGCTGCTCTGCGAGTCCCTGCTGCAATTTCTCTTGATCGAGCACTCCTTGCTCCACCAACAGCTCCACCAACAACTCCCCCAGTCTCTTACCCGCTCTATCGTTCCGCGTCTCGCGAATCTTGAACCTCATCTCAGCAAGCGCATTCCTATACCGCTCGTGCACGCTCATTGGAATTCCACGCGCATCTTAGACCGCGTACTCCTGACGTACGTCCTCAAACTCCAGAAAAACCGTCTTCTCCGCCAGCATCACCCCTCCTCAAAAGCAAAACGCCCCCCAATCACTCGAAGAGCGCATCAAATACACCAATACAAAAGCCAAGCTTCCAACATCGGTTCTCACTCCCCGATTCTGGCAGCTTGGCTACCATGTTGGCTGTTAGCGTCTAGTTCTTGGCCATAATCCAATAACCAACTACTAGGAACCAACGGCCAACCTAGCCCATGGCTTTGTGCCCTTACCTCACGGCAAGGTGACTCTTTTCAGAATCTAAAATAATCCCTCCGTAAAAAAACTGTATAGTCCTTCAAAATCATTCTCTATATGTCTCGCACCCATTACACCTTTACACCTTTACACCTTTACACCTTTACAGTATATCATTATGCGCAATTGGTGTCTACTTACATCGTTAATCCTTGATATGCAGTCAGTATGGGATTATCCTATGATAGTCGCCGGTGAGTTAATAAATACAGGAGGATGCAGTAATGTCTGCAAAGAAGCATCTGGTCCTCGATGATGATGTGCATGAAATCCTCAAGGAAAGAAAAGAGTTAACAGGCTCCTCTATCAAGGAGATCGGCAACTCCGTTTTACGCACCTCCATAGAGAGCGTCTTTTTAGGTGACATCGTCGCCAGGATACTCGTTGAGAAGCACAGGATCTCCGAAGATGAGTACAGTCACGCACTCGGGCAAGCTTCTGCTGAGCTTCGGCAATCTCAAGCCAATCTCAGGGTTCCAGTCCAGACGACCAGTAGAGGAACGCTTGTTGCCGGAAGCTTGGAGAACAGACAACTATTTCGACGCTCCGATGGTGCCTTCCAAATACTGGAAATCTGGACAAGAGATTCCAGACGTCTTCCCATGCAGGCACACCGACATGCTCCCCGATGAGATGAGTGTGTACCGAGTAGACATTCCCCCTCACGGAAAGTGTGCTGTTGGAACGAACCTTAACCCGTAGCTTCTTGCTTGTGTCAAGCCGCCTCTGGGGAAGAGGGTGAAGGCATGCCAGCTCCTCGGCTAACCGCTCACGGCGACTAGCATTCAGTCGGGCAAACAGCTGCTGCAGGAACGCCGCATAGTCCTCTCGACTAGCAAAGTCCCGGCTGCCTCGCAGCATCAGCGCCTGATCAACAGCCTCCTTGAACCGGTAATGTCGTTGCTCTACATCCCCATTCTCATTTGCCCAACGCGGTTGTATCGTTCGCCCATCCATGCCGTAATACTTCAACAGTGCTGCGTAGCGCCTTGTGAACTCTCGCTTCTCGCTCAGGTTGGATACCGCTGCGGACAGACTGTCCGTCTGGTGCATGGCGGGAACCCCGCCCAGCTCCCACAAGGCATCCTGTAATCCTTCCGCTAGGCTCTCAAAACTCTCCGAGAAACAGATCTTGCCTGCCTCCCAGTTGGAGTAAGTGAGCACCAAGTGGTACATGAGGTGATCAAACGGCTGACCCATGATCGTCACCCCCAAGGAGTTCATGTGGGTGAAGTCTGATTCACCCAGCATCCCCGGTTCATGTTCCTGGGGGAAGAACACCTCCTTCCCCGGGCCATTAAGCCCTCGCCACACCTTTACCCCGTGGAATACTCCCATCCTTCTTATTCCATGGGGTGACCCCGTCGCTGTAGTGTCCGTAACTGACCGGCAGCGAACCGCCCCGGGTAACGACGCTGCAGATCCTCAAACAGTGTCTTTGCCTGCAGACCAGGATTGTTCCTTAACTTCCCTTCTACTTCATCCCACACCGCAGCAAACGGGTCTTCCCTCGTTCGCCAGGTGTGCTCAACCTGTACCCCGTGGAATATCCTCATCTGTCAACACCGCGATGGACCCGACAGAGTGCCCAGGGACGTGCAGGATCGTGGCATCGAGCCCTTATTCCGTAAGGCGATCGCCGTCTTCAAGGTACAGGTCCGGTGTGAATCGATCACGCTTGCACAATCGAAACAGGCTCATCAGCGGCTTCATCGCCCGCCTCAAGGGCGGCAACGAGCCCCTGCTGAGGAACATGTCCCCCCGTTTGACGGCTGCTACTTCCGCTCTGTGCATCGCGATCTTCGCTCCGTACTTGGCTCGCACATAGGCAGCGTTGCCGATGTGGTCAGGGTCTCCGTGGGTAATCACGATCAGTTTGAGATCACCAGGGGCGCAGCCTGAATCATGAAGATCGCGCTCAAGTGACGCGCGGTTTCCCGCTATTCCGCTGTCGATCAAGATGAATCCCGCATCGTTCTTCACTATATATGCGTTCACCCACCGAAGAGTGAGGGTTCGAATCGACTCTGTTATCTTGTCCCCCTTATGCTATTACCCATGGCGGGTTCTTCCAGCGTAGGGTACATCAGCATCAGGCAAGCGCTTGAGTGAGACGATCGATAGCGAGGGCAGTTGTCTTTGCGCGGCGGAACCTGCACCAGTTGACGATAGCCGAGCCGGTAACTGTCGCCCCTTTGGATTCGCAGAGTCGGCACATCTGGCGGATGGGGCGGTTCCCGCCCATCCAGGGATACGGAAAGAACTGGGTGACGAGGCAAGCGACTCTCTTACCGTCAAGCGAGCCAATCCCCCGCAGGTAGGTTGCCAGCACCGGCGACAGAGAGAAAGCTTCGACCGCCGAGCCAAAGACCAGCGCGTCGTACTGTGCCACATCGGGCCTGGTTTCCAGTTGGAAGGTCCTATCTCCCGACTTGCGACCGCCGACAACGGTCACTTGCTCAATCTCCGCTGAATGTCCCGCCGTCGCAAGTTTCTCCTTAAGCTTCTCGGCAACAGAAAGCGTGTTCCCGGTCTGTGAATAGACGATGATCCCGATCTTCATCTTGCACCTCCCAAGGCTTGGTAGCTACACATCTACCATATACTGGATGGTAGTGATCTCCCTTGCGTGGTAGATGCGCTAGAAAGCTACAGTTGGACAGTGTATGGTTCACAGGCTGCTTCGCCAAATCCGTCCAGTTGCACCTCTAGCGCCATCGGCCTTGCTTTAGGGACCACGAATACGTAGGTTCCTCGCTGTCTGGCGTGGGTAGCGAAGCGGAGACTAAAAGCGATCTTCACCCGCTTCCTGTGTATTCGGTCTTCATGAGAATACAAGCCTGCCTCTCGCCCGCTCGCTAACCCTTGCTCAAGGCCTGCCTGCGCACGGACATACACAAGCAGGGCAGAGATCGCCAAGGAACAGATTCTCTTCTCCTGCACTCCCTATTCTCGTTCTTCCCTTGGCGTCCTGTCTGTCAAAGCTTGAGCACAGACAGGACTTTGCATCTTCGCGATAGGATTCTTCTGATCTTCCGTATTACTGCTCAGTGTCTTTGCGAGAGACTATCCATTCTGTACTGCGGTACCCACTCTCAATATAGCGAGGAGCCAGTTGTTCTTTTGTTCAGTCACTAACTGCCTCACAGGATGGTCTTATAGATTGGGTTCTGGATGTACCTAATAATGATTAGTGTGAGAATATTCATAATAGTACTAATACTGTCATTGATGACTATTCTAAACTCTCTTTCATTGTTAAATATCGACATTAATACTCGCACACAACGTCGTACAGTCATGGAGTTACTTAAGCAATTTCACCAAA
>CAZQUT010000060.1:4974-6620 GCA_964596555.1 uncultured Thermotogae bacterium | reverse complement strand
CTTGCCCCATTACTCGACCTTGATTTCGATCGGCTGTTCCTTTTCTTTGATTGACTCCTTAAGAGGAACCATCACCTTGAGGATGCCATCCTCGAAATGGGCCTTTATGCCCTTCTTGTCTGCGATGTCAGTGGGAAGTGGGAACGTCCGCTGGAAGCTTCCGTAGCGCCGCCCCATACGGAAGTAGTTCTCCTTCTTCACCTCTTCACTTCGCTTCATCTCACCTGAGATGGAGACTGTATCGTCTTCCACCTTGATCGAGACGTCTTCCTTCTTCGCGCCCGGAAGCTCGGTCTCGATGACTAGGTTGCTGTCCTTCTCGTAGATATCACTGCGACCAAAGGTCGGAGCAACATCGATGCCTACCTTGTGGAAGTCCCCAAAGAACTCATCAAACACCTTAGAAAGCCCTGTTCCAAGAAGCAACGGTTCCGCCCATACGGTTGGAAGTCTGTTTATCATCGTAGTTTCCTCCTATGTTTTGCGATTAGCAGTTCACTATCTTGACTGCCAATAGCAGTATAGTACCTTGACTGCTAATTGTCAAGAGACCGCCGCGAGGTTATACTTGTTGCATGGCAAAGAAGATCCTCGTAGGCGTGATCACGGCATACCAGCGTTTCATCTCGCCACTGTTTCCGCCACGCTGTCGCTTCTATCCCACCTGCTCGCAGTATGGGAAGGAGGCAATCGTCAAGTACGGTGCGGTCAAGGGCGGTTATCTCGCGTTGCGCCGCGTGTTACGCTGCAACCAGTTTCATTCTGGTGGGTTCGACCCTGTACCGTAAGAGAATATCAGTCGTCAGTCTTCGTGACTTAGCTTGAAGCAAGAAGCGCTTCTCAGTCAACTGATAGCCGGTTGCTGGTAGTTGTTGGAGGCGATCATATATG
This sequence comes from uncultured Thermotogae bacterium, assembly GCA_964596555.1. Taxonomy (GTDB): domain Bacteria; phylum Bipolaricaulota; class Bipolaricaulia; order UBA7950; family UBA9294; genus M55B144. The sequence goes on along the minus strand of CAZQUT010000060.1, from coordinate 5,729 downwards.
TCAGGCACACTCTATCTTGTCTCCACCCCAATCGGGAACCTCGCCGATATCACCCTGCGCGCGATAGCGACACTGCGGATGGTCGATCAGATCATCGCCGAGGACACGCGCAACACACGGCGTATCCTGTCGCGCTACCGAATTACCACTCCCTTTGCGGCAAGCTACTACCAAGGGGTGGAACGCGAGCGTATCGCACCACTTCTTGCGCTTCTCAACGCGGGAAAGGACCTCGCGCTTGTGAGTGACGCTGGGACACCTCTCATCAGCGACCCTGGGTATCCTCTAGTTCGCGCCGCCTTGGAACAGGGGATCTTGGTTGTCCCGGTTCCCGGCGCAACTGCCCTGATCACTGCCTTAACTGCATCCGGCCTGCCCACGGATCACTTCATCTTCGACGGAACGATTCCCCGAAAACAGAGCGAGAGGGAGGCGTACCTCAATAGCATTGCGAGCGAGAAGCGGACGATCATCGTGCACTCCTCTCCACATCGGTTATTCGCCGACCTGGAAGCGATCACTTCTGTGCTTTCCAAACGCACGATTGTCCTCGCGCGAGAGCTGACAAAAATACACGAGGAGTTCTTGCGTGGCAGTGCCCGCGAGATCCTGGATGTGTTGCAGGCTCGTGGAGACGCCAAGGGAGAGTGCATCCTACTGATAAGTGGAGCTGAGCCTTCACGTGAGCAGGGCGACCGAGAGCTTGGAGCTGAGCTTGCCGCCATCCTCAGAGAAGAAGGCATCTCCAGCAAGAG
>CAZQUT010000060.1:0-4874 GCA_964596555.1 uncultured Thermotogae bacterium | reverse complement strand
ATCATTCCCACCACTTCGTCGATCAGCTCTTTTGTGGGGCCGTTCTCACCGATATCAACGTGTATCTCCAGGTTGAATGCCAACGGGGAGAAGCTCGACAATCCCTTAAGCAGCCGCTGTGCCAGTTCGAAGGAGAGCCACGCCTCGCGCCAGATTCGCTGCCGCAGTGAGAATGTCTTTTTCTCCCGCACACGCGTCCAGTAGTAGCGTCCGCCCTTCCCCATCTTGTGCACAACGATCGCGCTGACGTAGTCCACATGCGTGCCGTTCACCGAGGAATCCGTTCCCACAAGCAGCTCATAACGCGCCTTGGGATCAGCGTGCATTTCCTCGACAATCGCTCGGACCACCGCATCAAATGACAGTCCCCCTGCGTGGGGGTTGTAGAACAGCTCATTCACCATTGCCTGCCATCCTACACCTCAGGGAGCGCTGCTGTCAAGCGATGGGAAGGAGGATCGTGAAGCATGCCCCTCCTTCCGAACGGTTGCTGGCCGTGATCTTCCCTCCGTGCCCTTCCACCCATTGCTTGGCAATCGCCAAGCCAAGACCACTCCCACCGGCCGCGCGCGTACGTGCTTCATCGCCCCGATAGAAGCGCTCGAAGAGGTGTGGCAGTTCGTTCTCGGGAATCCCGGGACCGCGATCGAGGACGCGCAGCACAAGCATGCTCTCCCACACCTCGAGCTCCACGCGAATCTCCATCCCTTCTGGTGTGTAGCGCAGAGCATTGCTCAATAGATTCGCCAGTACCTGACGTATGCGCATTGAGTCGAGGGGCACAATCGGGATCCCTTCCGGGGCGGATGCAGAAACCCTAGGGCCACCTTCCTGCGAAGCGTTCACCGTTTCCACGACCTGGTTCACGAGGGCAAGGATGTCCGTCGGCTCCTTGGACAGTCGCAGCTCGCCCGCCTCGGCGAGGGCAAGATCACGTAGGTCATCGATCAGCCGCCCCAAGTGCAGCGTCTCCTCGTAAATAGGGGCAATCGTCTCCACATCGGAAGGATATACACCGTCGAGGATCGCCTCGAGGCTCCCCTGGATTATCGTTACCGGCGTTCGCAACTCGTGGGCAATGTCGGCGGTCATTGTCTTACGCACTGTTTCCGAGCGGCTGAGGTTATCGATCATACGATTGAACGAGTCCCCCAAGCGTCCGAATTCATCACGCGCCTTCAATAACACCCCGTGAGACAAGTCTCCTTGTGCAATGCGCTCCGTCGCACGCGTAAGAAGCCGCAACGGAGAGAGCACCTGCGATATGAGGATAATGGATAAGAGTAAGGCAATTCCTGAGGCGATGCCTCCTCCAACGAGCGCGGACCGTTTCGCCGAAGAGAGAAATTCCTCTTCGGCAGGAGGCAGGGGCGAGTTGCTGTTGTCGATGATCAGCGTGCCGATCTGTGTACCGCCCTCGCGAATGGGATACCCAGAAGCAACCTCGGCCTTGGACAGCTGCGTACCTAGTTCCTCTTGTTGTGTGCAGGCAACGACGATCCGATTCTCATCCGTCAGTGAGAAGTCTCCGCCAACAAGAGATGTGCGACGCACTATCAATTGTCCGTTCACTGATATCGAGTATTGAGTGAACAGGAGCTTCTCAGCCCCAAACCAGTTTCCCGTGCGCAGACGATACTCGGCCAGCAGCCCACAGAGCTGATTTGCCGTCTGCTCGCGTGCTTGCTCGTTGTAGGCGGCAAAGCGCGTGGTGATCGTGTGCGCGGTCATGAAGTAGACAAGGGCAACAGCTACAAGGATCACAACGAGGAACGAAATCCCCAGCTTGAGCACAAATGGAAGACGTCGGTGCAGCATGCTACTTCTCTCTCGTGAACCGATAGCCCACTCCGTGTACGGTGAGGATGTACTTCGGGGCCTTAGGATCTTCCTCGATCTTGTGGCGAAGGTTTTTCACGTGTGTATCGATCGTGCGCGCGAAGGCATCGTAGGTATAGCCTTGTACCTCGCGCAGAAGCTGCAGCCTTGTGAACACCTGCCCGGGATGATGCGCAAGATACGACAGGAGATCGAACTCCGTAGGAGTCAGCTCAATTGGCTTGCCATCTACAGCAACCTCGCGCGATCGCAGGTCGATCTCCATTTTACCGCTCGCCATGCGCTCACTCGCCCCTGTCTCGCCGTCTATCCTCCGCAGCACGGCACGAACACGTGCTACCAACTCACGTGGACTGAACGGTTTCACCACGTAGTCGTCAGCGCCAAGCTCCAATCCGACGACCCGGTCCGCCTCCGAAGCCTTCGCGGTGAGCATGATGATCGGCACTGTTGAGGTGGAGCGGATCTTCTTCGTCACTTCGATCCCGCTTAGCTTGGGGAGCATCAGATCCAGAATGATCAAGTCTGGCCCCTTTTCGTTGAAGGCGCGTAGCGCCTCTTCACCATCGTAGGCCGTGTACGTCTTGAAGCCTTCTTGATCGAGGTAGGCCTTCACTGTCCGGACAATCATCTCTTCGTCGTCAACAACAAGAATTCGTTTCATTGCACACCATTATATGCCAATTTTGCGTCCGCGTTGCGATGAACCCAGGTCGGCCGGACCACCCTCCGCTTCATCCGCTCCATCCCAACACGCCTGGGCTCACCGGCATCACGTTCCTAAGATGTTTTCCCAAAGTGAGTAACAGGTAGTGTAAGAAACGCGTGTGAAGAGATTGTGAGGAAAGGATGATCAACCTGTGCGGCGAGATCAGTGCGAAACGTTGCTCTACTCGTGATCAGCAACTATCATCATCGCAACATGAAAAGACTGCTCATTGTGTCCACCGAAAGCTACTCCGGAAAAAGCATGCTGGCGCTCTCCCTCGGGCAAGCGCTAAACGAGGCCGGCACATCGTTTGCCTATATGAAACCAATTAGCTCCTCAGTGTGCTACACCACAGGTGAGCCTATCGATCGCGATGCTCAAGCGATATCCTCCGTCCTTGGCCTGGACACCGAGATCAAGCAGATCGCTCCAGTTACCCTCGAAACTCCATTCCTGCAAGAGGTAATCGAGTCAGGAGACCATGGCTTTCGCCGACGCATTCTGGATGCTTTTGAACGAATAACGAGAGGACGCGACGTCGCTATCGTCGAGGGGCGGAAGTATCTCGGGCTAGGCGTGACAGCTGGGCTGAGCGATTTCGACATCGCCGAGATGCTTCACGCAGACATCATCTTGCTTACCCGCTATGATAGCGAGGCAGCAATCGATCGCGTTCTGTGCGCCCTTCGCCTGTTGGGAAGCGAGTCGCATATACTGGGCGTGATCCTTAACGCCGTCTCCATGGAGACACAACTGAACGGGCTAACTGACGTCTTCTCCCCGTTCCTCGACGAACGCGGAGCAGAGGTACTGGGAATCGTTCCCTATGATAACTCCCTCCACTCCGTCTACGTTGACGAGATCGTGGAGAGGCTCGGCGGCCGCGCGGTGACCACCCTTCCTCTGGACAATGAGGTGCGCCATTTCAGGATCGGCGCTACAGGCGTCGAGTCGGCCCTGCGGCTCTTCCGCCGTACCCCCGATCTTGGAGTGATCACCGGCAGCGATCGCATCGAGATTCAAGAGGCCGCCCTTAAGGCAGCGCGCCTCCGCTGCCTGATTCTAACGGGAAATCACCTGCCACAGCGCAGCATCGTGCGTAAAGCAAATGAACGCGGAGTCCCGATCGTCCTTGTCGGGCAGGAGCCAATGGCCGCGGCTACGCTGTGCGAGGGCCTCCTCAGCCAATCGCACATACGGCCAGGAGATCGCCTCAATCGGGCAATTAGCCTCATCCGCTCCAATGTCGACATCGAACGGATACTGGAAAAGGCGACCGACCGCTAGGCGGGCTCGATAACATACTCTGAAGTTACTTTCGCTATCCTGGCCAAACTGTTAGAGATTGGGCAGTACTTGGTGAGCGACAGCTCGATTGCCTTCTTGAGATTCGCCTCTGGGACATTGCCACGAACGCGATACGTAATGTGGATATCCGTAAACACCTCTGGATAGTCAGGCGCTCGCGTATCCTTAATCTCTACACGCAGGTCATCTGGTTCCGTCTTCATCTTGCGCAGGATTGAGATCACATCCATCCCCGTGCATCCACCGAGAGAGCACAGCATTACTTCTACAGGGCGCGCCGCACTGTCACTACCCCCTACATCCTCCGACGAATCCATCAATACAGCATGCCCACTGGTGCTCCGTCCGACAAACTGCATCCCTTCGACAAGCTTCACAATCGTTGTTGCCATTACTGCCCCTCATATTTAAGTATTTAAATACTTGACAAACGTCGCCACATTATCTATCATTTCTCCTCGATGAGCAAGGAGTTTATCCATGACCGATAACAACATACAAAAGTGGCTCGAAGTCTTCTCAGCTCTCGCTAGCGACTCTCGGCTGGAGATCGTGCGCATGATTTCAGAGCGGAAGATGACCTGCCAAGACATCATAGACCGCCTGGAGTTAAGTCAACCAGCGATCTCATACCATCTGGCCAAGCTAGAGCGAGCAGGAATACTCATAAAGGAGAAGGTTGGATCACACAACTGTTATTGGCTGAACGCACGAATCGCGAAACTAATCACAATGCTTAATGAGGAGGACGAGTAATGTCACACGAGATTACAATCTACACGACTGCCAGTTGCTCTTGGTGCCAGGCAACAAAGGAATACCTGCACTCAAGGGAGATCGACTTCGAGGAAGTAGACGTTTCCGCTGATACGCAGCGCGCCATGGAAATGGTGGAGAAGAGCGGACAACAAGGGGTTCCAGTTCTTGATATCGATGGAGAGATCATCGTTGGATTTGACCGCTCACGAATTGATGCATTATTGCAACTAAACTAAATTAGGAGGAAGAAATGGCCTTA
>CAZQUT010000059.1:0-6621 GCA_964596555.1 uncultured Thermotogae bacterium | reverse complement strand
GAAGCGGTGCGATCTCCGCAGGAGCATACACGATATCGATGTTGAGTCGCTTCAGCAAGAGGGGCAGGGTAAACTGCTCATAGAGCAGCCGATGCAACAGGTTCCGAATGCGTACCTCGATCACGTGAAACCGAGAGTCCTCAAAGTCTTCAGAGGCAATGATCCTCGCGCGGTTGTGCTTGGTCACGAAAACATGATACTCGACTTGGTCATCAACCTCGCGTAGGTAGCAGATCAACCGGTTGAGATATACTGCTCCACCGCCGGTTCTTGCTGACAATGCATTGATCGCTATTCTCATCTCATCCCCCACTCATGCAGCTGCGATTGTACATAGCGCACACCTCCAAAACCAACGACGAGTGAGGTCCATCATGAGCTGATCTCGCTGCTTTGCCCACGCGATCGGTACGACGGGCCCTTGGTCGTGAGGATGTGCGCCCGATGAGCGAGCCGGTCGAGCAAGGCTGTGGTCAACTTCTTGTCACCCATCACCTCGACACACTCAGAGAACGCGAGGTTTGTCGTCACCAGCATCGATCGTCGTTCGTGATGCTCGGAGAATGGATTGAACAACAGTTCGCCTCCTGCACGCTCAAACAGGACAAACTGACCCCCCTTGGCTTTTTTCGGAGGCTGCATTACGCCAGTCCGGCCACCATGACCGAAGCCTCCTGATTTTGGTAGTGTAGCGTCTCAAGCTCCGCAGGTGGAATATCGCCAATGGGCTCAAGCCGCCGCCGGTTGTTGAACCACTCCACCCAGTTGAGGGTCTCGAATTCCACATGATCCATGTTGCGCCAAGGTCCGCTGTGATGAATCACCTCCGTTTTGTACAAGCCAATGATCGTCTTAGCAAGCTCGTTGTCATACGAATCCCCCACACTGCCCAGTGAGGGCTCGATGTTCGCTTCCGCGAGACGCTCTGTGTACCGAATAGACAGATACTGGACGCCGCGGTCGCTTTGGCGAACCAAACTCGCGGTGTTGGGACACGCACAGAGAGCCTGTTACACTTACGAAGCACCTGAAGAAGCAATCTAAATACAACAGCTTGACACAGCCCTAGGATATTTGCGTAATTCTACTTGACCTACAACAGATGTTCCCCTCCAGTTGAGTGAGGAAATCGTTTCTGAACGGAGTTTTCTCATGTTTTCTGATGCAATATAGCCACTAATAACAGAGATGTATCTCTTGACATTCAGGCTTTATGGTTGTATAATGTGCTCACTATGTACGTTGATACTTCGACGGTGCGCACAGCAACTGGTAAGAGCTACACCCGCCATCTGTTACGCGAGTCATACCGGGAAGAAGGTAAGGTCAAGCATCGCACCATCGCTAATCTCTCCTCTTGCACACCAGAAGAGATCGCAGCGATTCGCTTAGCCCTCGGACACAAGCACCATCTCGCAAAGTTGGTCAATCTCAAGGACGATCTTCGCCTGGAACAGGGGTTGTCTGTGGGAGCAGTGTGGACGGTGTTCTCTGTCGCTAAGCGCTTGGGGATTGTCGAAGCTCTGGGATCGAGTCGTGCTGGGAAGCTACCGGTGTGGCAGGTATTGGCACGAGTGATCGATCAAGGATCACGCTTGTCCGCGGTGCGCCTAGCGCAGTCGCGTGCTGCATGTGACGTACTGAACCTGACGAAGTTCAACGAAGAGGATCTGTACAGTAACCTGGACTGGCTACGAGAGAACCAGGAGAAGATCGAAGATTCTCTGTTAGAGAAGCGGAAAGGGCAGAAACGAAAAGAGGGCGAGCAGTAGTTATTCCTGTATGACGTAACGAGCAGCTATTTAGAAGGGACAGAGAACGAGCTTAGTGCCTTTGGCTACAACCGGGACAAGAAGAAAGGGAAGCGCCAGATTGTGATCGGATTGCTGTGTGATGAGGCAGGGACACTGCTGTCGATCGAGGTATTCAGGGGCAACACGAAAGACCCGCAGACAGTTGGAGCACAAGTGGGATAAGGTAGTGCAGCGGTTTGGTGGCGGGGAGGTAACATTCGTTGGTGATCGGGGGATGATCAAGTCTGATGAGATCGATGAGCTAAACAAAGCAGGATTCCACTACATCACAGCGATCACCAAGCCGCAGATCAGGAAGCTACTGAAGACCGGAGTGATCCAGATGGCTCTGTTTGATCAACAACTGGCGGAGGTAGAGACCAATGAGGGGATTCGCTACGTTCTTCGTCGCAACCCGATACGAACAATGGAAGTGAGGCAGACACGTCAGGAGAAGCTACGGGTAGTGGAGGAGAAAGTCGAGGAACAGAACCAATACCTAGCGGAGCATGCGCGGGCGCACGTTGAGGTAGCACAGAGAAGGGTACGCGAGAAGATCGAACAGCTGAAGCTGTCGGGATGGTTGAGTGAGAGAGTGGATGGTCGGGTGATCTTGCTTGATGAAGACAGAACGGCGTTAGCAGAAGAGGCAAAGCTGGACGGGTGCTATGTACTGACGATGGATCTTGGGAAGGAGGTAGCGAGCAAGGAGATGATTCACAGCCGCTACAAGGATCTAACGCTGGTGGAATGGGCGTTTCGTACCAGCAATACGGTTAGCCTAGAAGTAAGGCCGGTACATGTGCGGACTGCGTCTCACACCCGTGGTCATGTATTCGTGGTGATGCTTGCTTACCTGATTGTTGCTGAGTTGGCCCGTTGTTGGAGAGAGCTGGAGGTAACGGTCAACGAGGGGATCAGGCAGCTTGATACCCTCTGTACTACACAACTCCTAATCAAGGGGAAGGTGAGCTGTAACCAGACCCCTCGTCCACGGCCGTTCCTGCAGCAGTTACTTAAGGCAGCGCAGGTGACCTTACCGGAGGTGCTCCCCAGCAGAGGAGCAACTCTGACCACTAAGAAGAAGCTGACCTCGCGCCGCAAAAAAACCGTAATCCACCTGCGGTCTTAGCCGCTTATCACTACCTCAACTCGGGAGAACATCCCCTACAAAGGCGGAAGGTACCGGCCATACTTGTCGATCACCTACGTGAGAGACCAGCGGTAACGACGAACGCGGCTACCGGCTTAGGATCAAGCTATTCAACGGCGAAAGGGTTAATTGATGATGCGGCCGCGCTGGGAGTCGGCGTTTGTCGATCGTAATTAGGTCGACGCTGCCTGACGGCGCCGTCCTTTTGGCCGACCCTTTTGCAGCGTTCAATTTGCGAAGCTGCCCGCCTGAGTGGATACCCGAAGGCCGCGACAGGATGAGGTGCCTGGGTCCCGACGTGTGGCCGGCGGTATTCGGGGATCTCTGCCGGTTTTCGGCAATCGCGGAAACGTTTACGGCCGATATTTGACACATTCACGACGCCCGAGGCGCTCCGAGAGGCTCAGGATGCGCGCATAGCGGCTACCATGGCCTACTCCCTTACAAGCCATAACCCGCCCGAGGGCCGTTGTACGTTCGGCCGTGGGCAACGTGGATCGCTGGCGCGGTTCACGATATCGATTGCCGAGACCGCTATTATCGAGAGTACAAGGCCTCTATCGACGGGCATCCTCCGGACCCGGCGAGGCGATTCTCGACGTGGGGATGCGGGCCAATATGCGAATCTGCCGAGCGGATCTGTCCTACCGGCTGACGCCGGTTCAGACGAACATCATTCGAAGCGGTGGAATGCCGCTTGCTTGTTGCCTAGAACTCTTGGGCCGTGTTGCATAACCTGCGGAAGCACGAAGTCAGGATCTTCCTCGACCGCCTTGCAGTGCATCTGATAAAGCAGGGCAAGGAGACTTCAAGCAGGTTCCTCGCTTCTTCCTCGCTCCTCCTCAAACCAACGCCCACGTGTACCGTCTTGTGCGTCGTATGCCATACACTGCATCGTGCGTTTCCTTCGGCGATTACCGTTCCCTGGCCGGCAGCGTACTCCACTGCCAGTAAAGGAGGTGCGCACTCATAACATCATGTCACGGTATTGGACTTCGATCCGTACCGGCTGAACGATACCCTCCAACGTAATCGCGCCGTCGCGGAACCGATGTGTCGGCTTCCCGTCAACCGAAACGCTCTTGATTCTCGCCCCTTCGGGATGCCGCAGGTGCAGCACGATCGCTTTTGGCGGCGTACGCACCGGCGGGGGGTCGAGCGTCACGAAGATCGACCCGCGGGCCACATGCGAGTCGATCGTGTAGCTCACCTTGCCGAACTGGGTCGGCGCGTCAAGCACGGCCACCTGCTCGCCATCAGCCAGCCAATGTTGTGGTACGGCCTGAGCCAGAATGAGACGATCACCCTCCTCGCGAACCAACATGTTTCGCAACAGCCGCAGCTGCTGGGTGCCCGAGCGGAGGTGGGGTAGAGTCAGGGAGTTAGAGCCAGTGAATATGTTGGTGAGCTCAACGCCAGCCCAGGTTCTCCGCGACATCCCATAGGCCATGGAACCGTAAAACCCCAACAAGACACGTTCGACTTCGTTTCGTTCCAGGCAGTTCATCCAATAACCATACGTGAAGGCGTGATCGATCCCGCCGGGGCCTCCAAACGCGCACATGCCCATGAGAAGACCGTCGCGGCGTTCCATCAACTCGGGGATTAATCGGAAGCACTCATGCGAAGCAGGCAGGAACTTTGTCTCCAACAGGATGCTGCCAAACAGCGAGTAGTAGCCATGACCGGAGTAGCCATGACCGGGATCGGCAATCTCCTTACCGCCGGGGACATAGGCGGCCCGCTTCAGGAACATGTGCGACTCGGGCATGAGAGGCAGAACCTTCATCCCATCATGCTCGGTCACGGACCGACGCATCGATCTCTCGATGTCTTGCCGATAGGCGTCGCTTTCTTCTTGAATGCGTGCCGCATCCTCCGTCATTCCCACTGCCCGCAGGGATCTTGCCGACGCCTCCATACCGACACAGAGACTTGCGTCGGTAACGTAACTGTATTCGGCTACGGGATTGTCAGTGCCGACATTGGACACAATCAGGCCATAACAGACCGCATTTTTCTCCTTCGCCGCCCTTGCTTCGTTTCGCTTGTTGATGATCCAGTCGCACATTCTGATCATTATTGGGGCCGCTTTGCGCAGCCACGGCTCGTCGCCGGTGAGCTGATAGTACTGATCCATCACCAGCAGCAGCGTGCCCGTATCGACGAACCCAAATCTCTGGAAGAATAGCCCTTCCAGAGAAACGAGCGTCGCGAGGGAATCGAGGTAGGTTCGGGCCTCGTCGGGGTAGCCCATCATTCCCAGTGCATTGCAGTACTTCGCCGCCATGATTCCATAGACGGCCTCGTAGAATCCCGAGCCATCATGCGGTTCGTACTGGTCGCCGATCTTGTCGACGTTCAGGAACGTATAGGCAAGCCAGGCACGGTAGGCGTCGTTGACCCGCTGCTCGGGCACGTTGATGCTGATGCCCTCGTTGAGCAGATGCTTCCAGAACGCAGAGGCTTCGCCCAAACGGTTTTCGAATTCCTCAGCGGAGCACTCCACGGCCATTTCGTAACCGTCCAGAAAGGGCAGCTTCCCATAGACGATCTGCTCGGCGCCGGGCTCTAACTCCAGTTGCCAGACAGCTATCGTTCGGACTTTCCGGTCCTTCGGGACCTCCAACACGTGGTCCACATACCAACCAAGCCGCACTTCGCGACTGCGGTCGCCCGAATTCGAGACCTTCAGCTGGACGAATGCCCAAAGCGGCTCGTCCGCGCTCATTCCATCGGACCACGCCACGGCCGTCTGCTCGAACGTCAGGCCAGGCTCAGATTGGCCGGCCTGTTGGAAGTCGGCGATCACTATCGGCATATACCCCTCCAACAGGCGTTTCACGGCGCGTGTGTCGCTCCCACTCTTGCCGAGCCAAGTGTCGCCGTCGCCAAGCGAGAAGAAGGCGTGCCCCATGTTTTCCGCTCTGCGGACCAGCGGGTCTTCCGCTCGGACCGGAGTGAAGTTCACCCTGCCGTCGGGCATGATGATGAACTCGTCGCGATGATTCTTGACGCCGATCACTTCGCGAGGACTTTCCATCTCGGGATAAAGGCTGCTGACCGAGGCAAAGTTTGGGTCACTTCCGGAGGCCAATAGACCGCTGCTGTTGCACGAGTGAGGCAGTCCAGAGGGGGAACTCGAACAGCCGGCCAGGGCAACAGCAAAAACCAGGATTGCTAGGTTCGCGGAACGTCGGAATGGTGTTGACAGCATCAAGTCTCCTCGGAGTTCTGTTCGTTTACCTACCCCACATGCTAGGCCCACTTCGAGAGGTTGTCCACTCCGCTGCATCTAGTCCCGCAATCAGGGTGAGCGGCCTTGCTACAAGCCAGCCGGGAGGTGATGCTCTCCAGCAAGTGGAGACGGACGTCTGCCGAAGAGCCGCGTCGAAGTTGGCACATAGGCTTGCTGAGAGCCAGTCCCGGGACGGGATCAGTTCACCCCCAATGACCGAGTTGGGAAATGGATGGAACAATTGTTGCAGATACCCACCCACTGACACGCATCCGTAGAGCAGCCTCAAGCTTCGCTCCTCCAGTGAGAAGGGGGAATCCCACGGCTTGGCCGGTGAGCCTCGCCGCAAGCTCGACGGCGTAGGTGGGAGAACTGTCGCTGGAGGCGAGGACAGCGCAGACGACCAAGGCTATCAGTATGGCAAATGCAAGTCTGGA
>CAZQUT010000058.1:0-6674 GCA_964596555.1 uncultured Thermotogae bacterium | reverse complement strand
CTGGTGGAGGTGGCGGGAGTCGAACCCGCGTCCGAAGGTACTGCCGGTCAGCATCTACAAGCTTAGTTTCGTGATTTAGTCTCGGAGAGAGCCCTCCCACGACCAGGATTGCTCTTTCCCAAGCTTTCTGTGGTTCATCGCGCAACGGAAAGCGCAAAGCACGATATACCCGCTAATTTGACGCCCGAGTGAAGCCCGCGGGAAGCTCCATCAGACGGCCTTCCCTAATTTAGAGAAGGAGCAGCGAATGCGTAATTCGCAGTTGTTGTGTTCGCAATTGTTGTTTTTTCGCCAGTTTAAGGAGATAGCAAACGCTCCGCTTGCAGCCTTACTTTGGTAACTCCGTCGAATCCATACACCCCCATGTCAAAGAACCATCATCATTATAGCCCTTGGAAGTGAGACTAGCAATCGGCATGTTCCTGTGGTTATCATCTGTTAGCCAATGAGGTATTCAGTGATCGGTATCAGTCTGTCATTTGCCGCCGGAATCGGTGTCGGCTCGGTCTTGCCGCAACACCGGCTTACGTTGTGGATTGCATGTGTGGCTGCGACGATCGCCTTCCTCGCCTTGAGCCGCTGGAGAAGAGAGCTGCTCGCGGGCCTTCTCATCAGTGTTGCCCTCCTCGGTGCACTTCGCTATCAGTCGCTGCCAGTGATCCCAGCATCGCTCTACAAACAGGCAGACAATCTGCGAGAGATTACGGGAACGATCGTCTCCTACCCCGAGGGCAGATTAGACCACACGATGCTTATCATCGCGCCAGATCAGATTGCATCGAAGGTCTCCGTTACACTCTTCTGGGAGGGAGAGGAGCCCCCGTCGCTCCTGTATGGGGATCGCGTGCGGATCACGGGCTCGGGGAAAGCTCCGGAGAACTTCGACAACTTTGATTACCGCGGTTATCTGGCACGGCAGGGGATCTTCGCCACGATGATGGTTGACTCACCGTGGGATGTGCACCGCTTGGGAGTCGGGGAAAGTCGCATCATGCGCCTCGGTGATAAGATCAGGCAGCGCCTCTTGGCACAAATCGACGCGCTTCTGCCGAGCGAGGAAGCGGGACTGGCACACGGGCTGCTGTTCGGCGAGAAGGGGATGATGTCGGCGGAGATCGAAGACGCATTCCGTCGCGCCGGCCTGATGCACCTGCTCGCCGTCTCGGGGCTGCACCTGGGGATCTTCCTCGCCGCGCTGTGGTTTCTGCTACGCCTGTTCGGCCTGCGTCCACGAATCACCTATCCACTGGTGGGAATTGCTGTCCTGTTCATCCTGTGGATCGTCGGACCGCGCGTCAGCCTGGTAAGAGCGGCGTTGTTGTTTGCCTTTCTCGCCCTGGGAAGTGTCCTTGCTGATTGCGGTTTAATTCTCAGGCGCTGGGTGAGCTCATACGCGGGCCTCGCGGCGGCGGGGCTGGTCCTTCTTGCCATCCGTCCGACCGCACTCTGGGACGTAGGCTTCCAACTCAGCTTCGCGGCCACGGGAGCGATCCTCTTCTTGTTCGATCGGAGATTTCGCGTGCAACAGAGGATAATGGGTCTTGCCAAACTTATGCCGCTCCCCACAGGTATCGTCTCCTACCCACTCCTCCTGATTGCAGTGTCAGGCGCGGCGCAAGCAGGGACGGCGCCCTTCCTCGCCTACCACTTTCTCGCCCTCTACCCGTTCGGCCTCATCGCAAGCCTCATAGCCATCCCGCTGGCCACCCTCGCACTGTGGGGTGGCGGGATACTGCTCATCGTTTCTTGGACTCCGCTCGCACCCTGGGCAGCAAGCGGGCTTCAGCTCGTTCTACATTGGCTCATCGTCTGTGTCAGAGGAATATCCAGCATACCGGGAAGTATGCTTTCGATGCCCGAGTGGACTGGAATCTGGATCGGGGGAATCGTCGCCTACCTGTTCATGCTCGCCGTCTACGTTGGCGATTCATCGTCGTGCACCTTGTACTCCACGTCAATCGTTCCGCCAATATCCGACGTGTCGTCAGTCGTTCCACCGGTGGATGGAGGACGGAGAAAAACATAGCGAGCAAAGAGATACAGGGCGAAGAAGTCGCTTAGTATGCCGGGCACAATCAGCAGTATGCTCGCCACCAGGGGGAACAACTCGTGGCGCATAAGCGAGCGCAGGGTAAGGCGCCCAACGAAGACATTCATAACCACGTTCTTGACGATGGATCTTCCCTTAAGCTGCAGGATGATCATGCCAAGTACGCCGCTCAGTAAGACCTCGCCAAGGATCGCTCCGCCACCGATGACCTGACCGAGCTTGACGAGAAAAACGATCTCTACACACGCGAAGACGAATAGATAAAAGGGCATATGCATCACCGGCGGTAGATGTTAGTGGAATTCGGGGTGCCCTACAACCGCTATGAGGAGGGCTCTTTGCCGTCTTGAGCAGGTGACAACCCTGTGACAAGTGATACAAAGCTGTTCTCTCACCTGTTCGCCAAGGACTCTAACCGCGTTTTTCTTGGCTCTTTGTCGTCTAGAATGGCTAGCCAAATGAGAAGGGTGAAGCGATAAGGCTCTTGCAGAGGTACAGAACTGCTTCACCGCCGAGTAGAGAGGAGGCGCGCAATTGTGTAGGGCAATGACTTCCTATGTATCGGCCGTTTCCAGTCATTACCAACTCATACGTGGTCCAAGCTCCTGGTTCAGAGAAGAGCGTCTCCCTAGCAAGGCTCACATCTGAACACGCTGGCCGCACTCGCCGCCGTAGCAGAGATGGTCGACCATGTCAGGGCGGATAATTGGGAACCGAACTTGGGCCATGTGCTATTCGAGTACTGACCACCGCGGAGAGTCTTGGGGGGCGAGTCTTGCTGGTTAGGAGCAGTCGATCGGTTGGCCTATCACAGGCTTGTTTGCAGGGCAACTGATGACTTGGACCAAGTTCTGGAAAGAAGAAACACCAAAAACGAAGACCCGGTTCCTGAGCCGATTCATTACGTGGATTTCCCTAGAACCTCTCTGGTGAATAAGTTGCTTTCACCGCGACCTTCTTGCTACGATTGCCAAAAGAGATCATTTCCCTGAAGTTGCGGTGCTAAAGCAAAATGAGTGGAGTGGGAGGTAAATGGCAGTGGTAAACTCAGAGTCTTGGACAGTGATTGGCGCAGTCGGTTCTGTAGTCGCGATTGGTTTAACAGTCCTCCTCTTCATCCTGAATCAAACGAGTGCATCGAAGAGCTTGGAAGCGGAACTCGTTTCCATGACTTCATTCACATCTTCAGATCTCGATCTAGGACCAGTTGAGGTGTGCGTAACAAACAATGGCGATCAAATCGCCAGCTATGCCAACATGCAGATTTGGGTAGCCAACACTTGCGGCAGGCCAATACGCAAGGACAACTATGAAAGCCCGTTGACCGTGGATTTCAAGGACGTAGATAGAATACTGTCAGCACGAGAACTTGCCTCCGATCCAACTGAAATCAATGCAGAAGCCAAGATTCAAGGTGCCACGAACGTCGTTCTTCCCAAAGTCCTTCTGAATTTGGGTGACTGGTATACAGTTGAGATTGAACTGGAAGCGCTTCCCGACTCAACCCCGCGATTTGATCCTATCGCACGCATAGTTGGCGCCGATAGCATAGTGTACAAAGACAGGTCTGTAACCATGAGAGAAGCTCGAACAGCCACCCTGACTCGCGCGTGTGTCTCTGGGGTTCCGTATCGCCGCGCTCGCCTTCTGGTGTATGGCCGCTATCTTGTTCATGAAACACCTGTTCTTGCTGCCAGACCAGAGGGTGTCAAACAGAGTCAACGTTTTCCTTACTACGCTTGAAGGGTCGTTTGTCAGTATGGGTGATCTACTCATCGCCTTGTCGATATAGTATGAAGAAGATAGGAATCAGATCGTATTTACCTGGGAGGAATTCTTGCTAATAGTTGTGTCAACGGCAATTGGTTTTTTGATGGGTTCATTGCCGTTCTCGTCATGGCTCGTGAGATGGCGGGTGCGCAAAGATGTCCGTACGTTCGGCGATGGTAATCCCGGAGCGATCAACGCGTGGCGAGCCGGAGGCTGGCGCGCGGGAGTGCCCGTGCTCGTATTGGATGTGATCAAAGGAGGACTCCCTGTTGCCCTTGCGCGATTCGTCTTTGACCTTGGAGGTTGGTCCCTTGTCCCCATAGCGCTTTCCCCGGTTGTCGGCCACGTAGTGTCACCTTGGCTTCGATTTCGCGGCGGCAAGGGAATTGCAGCAACCTTCGGCGTTTGGAGTGCCCTCACGTTCTGGATTGTACCGATGACACTAGGGTTGTCCATGGCGGTAATCATGGCGTTTCAAACCGTCCCAGCTTGGACGGTCATGATAGCGGCGCTGGCGACGTTGATTGCCCTTCTCCTTCTTCGAGTGGAGGCCTTCCTCGTCGTCGCCTTCTTTCTCAACGTTGCTCTGCTGGCTTGGACCCATCGAAAAGAGCTTCTCGCCGCTCCGAAGCTGCGTGCCTTCTCACGCAAGAAGCAAGCGGGGAACGATTGAACTTCCTCGTTCAGCACCAATACAGCATCGTGGGGTTCTTGGGTGTGGTTCTGGCCATCTCTCTATCCAACCTCGTCGCAGTGCATCGCCTCGGAGGCCGTAGATTCGGGAAGCGAAGTAATCGGTTTGATCTCCAACCAGAGAAGCTTCCTAGGGTATCTGTTCTTGTCCCGGCAAGGAATGAAGAACGCAATATCGCCCGCTGTGTCCGCTCACTTCTGGCGCAAGACTACGCTGACTTCGAGGTGATCGTGCTGGATGACTCGGAGGATCGGACACCGGACATCCTTCGATCTCTGGCCGGGGATAAACGGCTGCGCGTGATGGTTGGGAAGCCCCTCCCGTCCGGGTGGATGGGGAAAAACTGGTCCTGCCACCAGCTGGCTCAAATGGCTACAGGAGAAGTCTTTCTCTTCACGGACGCGGACACTTGCCACCATCCCTCCATGGTGCTCGACGCCGTGACAGCACTATTCGCGGGAAGGCTGGATTTCCTGAGCGCCATTCCTCGCCAGGAGCTGCACACGTGGGCAGAGCGTCTGGTCCTTCCGATTCTTCCCTGGAGTCTCCACAGCTTCTTTCCCATCGGCCTTGCTCGGCGGTTACATCTGCGAGCTCTGGCAACCGCTGCGGGCCAGCTCATGCTGTTTCGCAAAGAAGCCTACGCGGTGATTGGCGGCCACAGAAGCATACGAGGGTCGGTGTTGGATGACGTATCGCTGGCGCAACGCGTAGTGAAGGCCGGTCTGCCGTGGTCCCTACTGGACGGAAAGGCGAGGATCTCAGTCCGGATGTATCGATCCTCCAAAGAAGTGTGGGATGGCCTCTCGAAAAATCTGTTCGCAGTTTTCGGCCGCAATCTGCCGTTGTTTGGCTTCGTTTGGACGTTCTTGTTCTGGGTGGCGTGGGAGCCTCCACTTGTATTGGTATTCCGGGCCACACGAGCCCTGTCGATACCTGCGGAGGTTGTCCTTCCAGCTGCGTTGGCAACGGGGCTTTGCCTGTTACTGTGGTTGATCAACAACCTTCGCTTCCGAATCCCGTTGATTCAAGCCGTCCTTCATCCGATCACGATGCTGTTGGTGCTGTCCATCGCCGTCCGCTCCGTGATCTGGCATGCCCTGGGTCGCGGCACGTGGAAAGGTCGGCCACTACAACCAGCTGATGACAGTGACACGACGGAATAACGCTGCAGGCAAAGTGTCAAGTCTCTTCTTGCCACGAAATCGAGTCCTTGTTGTTTGTGCATGCTGTTGTGGCCGTATCAGTCTCCCAACAGGATAAGGTTCATCTGCTGGATGTCCTCGCAGTCAAGCAGTGGGTCGATCCACCTCGCAAGGAAGAAATTCCGCTCAGGGTCAGGATCTGGAGTCCCCTGGCCCCCGCTTTCTAGGAATGAGCTGCTCGCTCCCAGCACCACCTGTTCGGTCTCCCATTCGATCGTTCCTTGGATGAACCCCCGAGACACGACTGTTCCCACAAGGCGATTGCGATTACGTTGAACGACGTACACTTCCCCGCTGATCAGTCCCATGATCTCCACCCGTACGGTCATCCCCGGGTGGCCATCGTTGTCCTGGTCGAACACACGCGGATCGGCCGCATCCATGGGGAGTGCTTCATTCTCTGGGTCTTCGAGTCGTGCACCCAGCACCTGGGTGTTCCACGGGAAAACGATGCGGCGTTCGGGAGAGGGGTTCCCTGTGGATGGATCCATTCCCAACACAAGCTCAAGACGGGCTCCGCGCTCCGTCACACCCAAAGAGAGCAGGAACGCATCGGGAATAGTTGTGTTCACCATCATGGTGCCGTCGTCGATGTCCGTTCCACAGTTGCTCTCCAGAACTGATAACGCATCGTCCTTCTGTTCAATGATCAACCGGAGGTGGGTTGTTGTCGTGCGTGTTCGATTGCCGGCGATTGGTATTCTCACGATTTCCGATGTGATCTGAACCATCGCCCAGACTCCCGATAGATCCAGGTCCGATAGGACTTCGGACGGTCTGGTCTCGCTGACTGCCTCGCCATTGATGAGTGAGCCATACGTCAGTCCGATGAAGATGAAGAGAAGAGCTAAGAGAACCCTTGTCCTAGACATCGATCGACCTCCAGTTCTCAAGCACCACTGTATCTCTCAAGCGGGAAGCGTGTCAAGTGCTAGTGGTAGCACGAAGGCACTTT
>CAZQUT010000057.1:4274-6710 GCA_964596555.1 uncultured Thermotogae bacterium | reverse complement strand
TGGAAGGATCGTAAACAAGAACTGGAGAGGAAGTGTCCGGCTCTGGCAGGATCCTCTCCCGTGCAGCGAACATCCGGCTGCGATTGTCCAGTCCGTAGCGGTAGGCAAGGTCTTGCAGCTCGCAGTTTCCCGCCGACTTGCACGTCATGCAGTCGCAGTTGTGCTCGGAGAGAAGGAGGTCGATCAGCATCCGCCGCGTCGATTCCAACTCCTCGTCGAACGCTGTCACGTCCAATCCGTCGGTTACCTGCACCGTGCACGCCGGGACCATTCCCGGCCGACCCGCGATCTTTACCACACACAGACGGCAGGCGCCAGTGACGCTGATCTTAGGGTGGTAACACAGGCCCGGGATGTCGAACCCGTTGTCCCGTGCTACTTGCAGGAGATTTGCTCCCGAAGAAGTCCTTACTTCTACATTGTCGATCTTGATACTGATTGGATCTGGCATATTGCTCTCCTTAGCGTTTCATTACGCGGGCTGTTCAGTTGTACGAATCCGCGCATGAAACTCCGTACCGAAGTTTCGAAGCGCGCTCTCTATCGGTAGGATTGGCGATTGGCCCAGCGGACAGAACGACGTATCACGCATGATCGCCGCTACGTCAACGAGAAGGTCAAGATCATCGCTCGTCCCGCTTCCCAGCGCGATGCGATCAATGATCTCCACCAGTTGCTGCGTTCCCACCCGACATGGGACACACTGGCCACACGATTCATGGCGGAAGAAGTGAAGGATTCCACGCAACAGTTCAACAATCGATGTCCCTTCCTCGAGAACGAGGATCGCTCCCGAGCCGAGGACCGCTGCATACTCCTGCAAACTGTCGAAGTCCATGGGGACATCGAGCCCGCCTTCGGCCACGAATGCTCCGGCCGCACCTCCGATCAATGCTGCCTTGAATCCCTTACTTCCGCGCATTCCGCCACCATAGTTGTAGATGATCTCTCGAAGTGGGGTTCCCATTTCCGTCTCAATGAGGCCAGGCGTCGCCACATGACCAAGGATGGTGTACACCTTAGTCCCCGGGCAGGTCTTCGTCCCCAATGTGTGGAACCACTCGGCTCCACGAGCGACAATGGGAGCTACGTTGGCCAGCGTCTCTACGTTGTTTACAACCGTCGGCTTTCCATGCAGCCCAACGGCTCCGGGAAATGGCGGCTTCAACCGCGGGAAGCCACGCTTCCCTTCGATCGACTCAATCAACGCCGTTTCCTCTCCACAGACATAGGCTCCCGCTCCTTTCTTGATTGTGACATCAAACGAGATATCCGAGCCAAGAATCTGCTTGCCGAGAAGGCCTTGTTCATACGATTGGTCAATCGCATTCTGCATCCGTTCAATGGAGAGAACATATTCACCGCGTATGTAAACGATCCCCTGGCGTGCTCCGATCGCGTAGCCAGTGAGGATCATCCCTTCGATCAGTCGATGCGGATCACCCTCCAGGATCAGCCGATCCTTGAACGTTCCGGGCTCTCCTTCGTCAGCATTGCAGACAACGTACTTCTCCGGTCCGGGAGCGGTGAACGACCACTTCTTCCCCGTGGGGAATCCGGCGCCGCCACGACCACGCAGACCAGAGTCGCTCACAATCTGCACGACATCTTGCGGAGAGAGCTTCTCCTCGACCACCTTTGCAAGCCCCTGATACGCGCCGGCTGCGATCGCCTCATCGAGGTTCTCCGGATCGATGCGACCGCAGTTCTGCAAGACCACACGCGGTTGCGTGTGGGTCAAGCCGACTGCACCTAGTTTGCCCGCCTCCGCTGCTGGCACCGGAACCGCCAACCGTTCTACAACACGTCCCTTGAGTAAGTGCTCTTGCACGATCTCCGCAACATCGTCGCTGGTGACCCCAGCGTACGTTATCCTGTCTGGGTAGACGGTCATTACGACCCCTTGTCCGACTAGACCCAGACTCCCGGTCTCCAACACACGAACCTCATCGGCTAACCCCGCATCGGCAATTGCCGCAATAAGATCTTGTTTCACTTGCTTAGCGCCGGCGAGGAGAGAATCGGCATCAATGCCGACCAATACATGGCTTCTAACTAGCTTCATCTTCCCTCCTCATCTTGTCAATGATCGCTTCAATTCGCTCAGGCGTGAGGTTTCCGTAGACCTCAGTATCGATCATCATCGCCGGAGCCACACCGCATACGCCAAGGCAGCTTGTCGTCTCCAGCGTAAATGCGCCATCGACTGTCGTCTCTCCGACTGCCACGTCGAGTTTCTCCTGAAGCTTGGCTTGGATAGTTGTTGCCCCCAAAAGCTGACAGGGTGGAGAGGTGCAGATTCGAATGAGGTGTCTTCCTCGTGGGGTGAAGCTAAACATTGAGTAGAAGCTTGCCGTGCCCTTCACATCGGAGAGCGCCAAGCCTAGATAAGAGGCAACCGCTGCCATCGCGTCATCGCTCAGGTAGTGTTGCGGA
>CAZQUT010000057.1:0-4174 GCA_964596555.1 uncultured Thermotogae bacterium | reverse complement strand
CGGCACGCATCCTCGTCGATCCGATAGGTGATAAGATCAGTGCACACCTTGGCCCGACACTTCTTCTCCTCGATATGTTCACGATACTCATTCTCGAAGTACTTCAAGGTGGACAATACCGGGTTTGGTGCCGTCTTTCCCAGGCCACAGAACGAGGTATCGATGATTGTCTTGCTCAAGCGCTTCAAGCGATCGATATCGGGCATCGCACCATTGCCGTTCGTAATCCGCTCAAGGATGTCAAGCATTCGGTGGAGACCGATACGACACGGAGCACATTGCCCACAAGATTCACTCGAAGTGAACTCGATAAAGAACTTGGCGATATTCACCATGCAGTTGTCCTTGTCCATCACAATCATCCCACCCGAGCCCATGATCGCTCCCAACTCTTTGAGCGACTCGTACTCGATCGGGGTATCAAGATACTCTTCCGGGATGCACCCGCCGGACGGCCCACCTGTCTGCACCGCCTTGAATTTCTTTCCGTTCGGGACTCCGCCACCAATGTCGAAGATCAACTCGCGCAATGTCATTCCCATAGGAATCTCGACAAGGCCAGTGTTCTTAACCTTTCCAGACAGGGCAAACACCTTTGTCCCCGGACTCCCCTCCGTCCCGATTGAGCGGAACCACTCGGCTCCATTGAGGATAATGTGGCGAATGTTCCCCCACGTCTCCACGTTGTTGATCAGAGTTGGCATCCCAAACAGGCCACGCACCGCCGGATACGGAGGACGCAGACGCGCTATCCCGCGCTCACCCTCGATAGAGGCAATGAGGGCAGTCTCCTCACCGCAGACGAACGCACCTGCGCCCATCCTTACCTCAATATCGAATAAGAAGCCCGTCTCGAAGATGTTCTCTCCGAGAAGGCCAGCCTCACGAGCCGCGGAAAGCGCGATCTGTAGCCGCTTGATCGCCAGTGGGTACTCGGCGCGGATGTAGATGTAGCCGCGACTTGCCCCCACGGCGTAGGCAGCGATTGCCATCCCTTCGATCACCGCATGCGGATCGCCTTCAAGGAGAGAGCGATCCATAAACGCACCGGGATCTCCCTCATCACCGTTGCAGACCACGTACTTCGTCTCCCCTGTGGCATTTGCGACGAACTGCCATTTACGTCCTGTTGGGAAGCCGGCGCCTCCGCGCCCGCGCAGCCCGGAGTCCGTAATCACTTTGATCACTTCATCCGGCTTCATCTCCGTGAGCACTACGCCCAGGGCTTCATACCCGTCGGCAGCGATGTACTCCTCAATGCTTTCCGGATCGATTCGCCCGCAATTCTTGAGGACCACCTTTACTTGTTTCTCGAAGAATGGGATCTGCTTCTTGCTCTCCACAATCCGGCGAGCCTCCGGGTCCTCCCATAGCAACCGCTGCACGGGACGCCCCTTCAGAAAGTGTTCCTGTACTATCTCTTCAGCATCCTCAGGCTTCACGTGGATGTAGAATGCCCCATCTGGGTAGACAAGCATCACCGGCCCGAGCTCACACGGTCCCATACATCCGGTTTCCACGACGCGTATCTCGTCGGACAAACCGCTCTTCTCGATTTCGCAACGGAGAGCATCGCGCACCTCCGCGCTGTGTGAGGAGACGCACGCTGCGCCGGAACAGACGAGGACGTCCAGCCTTCTTGTCATCCTTCCCTCACTTCTATTGCGTATTCAGACACCGGGTTTCCGTTCACAATGTGTTCGGCAACCACGCGCCGTGCCTTCTCCGCTGTCATATCGCCGTACACCACTACCGTGCCATCGGCCTGGCGCACTTCCACCACAGGCTCCGATGAGGAGAGGCCACGTTCTCCGGTCTGGGTGACAACGACATCGCGCAGATCGCGCTTGCTTATCTCATCGACAAGTGCTGCCAGCACATCGCGTGCACCGGCAGCGATGCCACTCGTTCCCATCCCAACGATTACCTTCACTCGCGCCTCACCTGTACGCAAGGAAAGGTCCTTTGCCGCTTGTTCCCTAATTTTGCGTAGATCTTCTAGCTTCATCGTCTCCTCCTAGCCTTTCTGCGATATAGTTCTTCAGGAACGCAACTACCATGGGGTGATTGATCGGGACCCCGCCGAGAATGTCCGTCACTTCTGCTGTATCGATCGAGAGCTCTTTCCCGTCACATCGGTAGTCAATCACGATCCGACGACCTTCGCTTGTCGCAAGAATGGAAAGGATAGTGCTGCCGAGATCGCCGAACGGTGGCAGGTCGATATGGTCCTTGCGAAACCTCGCGGTTACCGTCGTTCCATCGCCGGGAACACTGTCGATTGCGAAATTTCCGTCGCATTGCTCCGCTGTCTGACGGAGGAAAGGGATTCCGAGCCCCACGCTCCGCTTAGTTTTCGTTGAGAAGAACCCTTCTTCCACCGCTTGCAGGACTTCCTCATCCATTCCAACTCCATCGTCAGCAACGCGCAACGTCATTTGATTGTCTTGACAGATGCAAGCGATCTCGATCGTCTGCGCACCTGCGGTGAACGCGTTCTGCACGAGATCCAAGATGTGCATGTCAAGCTCCTCCATCATGACGTGTACTTGCCCACTGCGGTTTTGATCTTTGCTCGGTCAAGCTTGCCGTAGACTTCCTCATCGATCATCATCACCGGAGCCAGACCACAGGCTCCCAGACAGCGAACAGCCGATAAAGTAAACAAGCGATCCTCGGTCGTCTGCCCGATCCCGATTCCCAGTTCCTCCCGCAGGATCTCCACGACTCGATCCGCCCCTTTCACATGACAGGCCGTTCCCAAGCAGACGTTGATCACGTGTTTTCCCTGAGGAACGGTCCGAAAGAAGTTGTAGAACGTGACGACCCCGTGGACCTTCGAAGGCGGAATCCCCATCCGCTGCGAGACGAAATGCTGTACCTCGGGCGGTAGGTATCCGAAGATCTCCTGCGCGCGGTGAAGAACCTGAATCAGCGGCCCCTTGGCATCGCGATAGGAATCCATAACCCGATCAAGCTCGGCGTACATCGCGCCCCTTGACTGTACATCGTTCACTGCGCCCTCCTAAGATTCTTCAGGGCGAATCGATCGTCCGTCCACTCCTGCGGCAGCGAGGAGGATTTCCTCCACGCTCACGCGCTCCATGGTGAGGACGGTCGTTCGTCTGCCGATCTGTTCAGGTTCATGTGCGTCAGATGAGCGTAGTACCGCCCTCTGTCCGCATTCGTTCGGTACTGTTTTTCCCCACACCTCCACAATAGGAAACGCTGTCGTATCGGGGAAGAATCCAAGTTGCCCAAGGAGGCTGAATGCCCCGCGGTCGATGTGTGCAGGGACTGGGAGTCCGCCGTGTGCACGCACACGTTCGGTCGCATCCTCTAGGGACAAAGTAATGGAGTTCAGTAGCAGTCTTTCCTCTGTTCTGATGATATTCTCTTGTTTATCAACAATTACTTGGTCACCAAAATACTCTGGGTCATTCGTGATATTGGGGAGATATATGTAGACCTCTTCCGAAAGCGCGCGGCAAGCGTCGCCATCGTTGAAATAGGCAAGGAGGTGTACCTCTTCGCGCGTTTGGATTTCGATCCCGTACAGGAAAGCTAACCCTGCCTTCTCTGCTGTATGGGCCACAATCGATCCCATTGCACACGTATTGTGGTCGGTGAGCGCGATGAGATCAATGCCACGATTGACTGCAGCATCGACGATTGCCCGCGGAGACATCCGGAGACTCCCGCAGGGGGAAAGGCATGAATGTATATGCAGATCAGCCACGTATGATCTCACTCTTCTCCCGAAGATAGGAGCGCGAACAGCTTTCCAGAGACGACAAAACTGGACTCTTTGGCCGCAAGGAGTGGTATTCCTTCCTTGGATGCCCTATCGATAACAGCCTGTTCCGGGATGATGCCATCGGCGAGGATTACGCCTGCGACAGAGGTCACCTTCGCAACAGCGACGATATTCTGATGTCGCTGAATGGTGATCCAGAGATCGTTTTGTTGTGCCTTGGCTAATACAACGGAGAGAAGGTCGCAGACGATGCCGCTTCTCACCTCGCAATCCAGCTCAACACCACTTGTTAGCACCTGAAGTCCAAGCGCAGTGAGCACATCAGTCAGCAGCATCATTCTTCCTCCTATTCACACGACAACGAATTAGAGTCCCTTTCCCGGTGTGAGAGTGAATCTCAAAAAAGTTCGAGTTGCG
>CAZQUT010000056.1:4848-6805 GCA_964596555.1 uncultured Thermotogae bacterium | reverse complement strand
TCCGAATTCATCGGTGTCCTATCCAACCCCTACCGCGTTAAAATCCTGTGTGCTCTCTTTGCAGGAGAGAAAAGTGTTAGCGAGATCGCCCAAGCGGTGGCCCTTCCTCCAGCACATGTCTCTTCTCACCTGCGTGTCCTCTATGACCGTGGTTACCTCGATCGCCGGCGAGAATGGAAACAGGTCTTCTACTCGTTACGCCTGCCACAAGTTCAGAAGTTCCTCGAACTAGCCTCCGAGCTTGCCGGACGCAACTCTGGATCCTCCCCAACCCTGCCCCACTGATCCACAACTTACTCCTTCCCGATTGAACCTTTTTGCCGTCAACGGCTACTTACTTGTGATAACCAAGGAGGGAATGATGAAGCTATGTGGTAGAATTGATGCCGATCAAGCGCTCATGCGATATCGGTACCTTGTTCGTAGCACGGAACACACCGTTCCCACTGGTAAGCGCAAGAAGAGACCGGTCATCAAACAGCGTGATGCTGCAAAGTGCTGGAGAAGACGGCTAGCTAATGCACTGCGCTAGGGAGGTCAATTGGCCCACGAACGCGATCTGCTGGCAAGGATTGCCCGCAAGGACGAATCATCGTTCCATCTGCTGTACGAGGAATTCGCAAAGCGGGTCTTCCGTTACGCACTCACGCTGCTACGGGACCAACACCTCGCCGAGGAGGTCGTACAAGAAACGATGACCACCGTGTGGAGCAAAGCAGGTACATATTCTGGCAGTGCGCGCGTCTCTACATGGATCTTCGGGATCGCCCGTCACAAAGCCTACGACATCCTCCGTAGCGAGAAGAAGGGAGCGCGTGCAACTGAAGTGACTGCCGTTATGGACGATCCAGCTCCGGCAATTGAGCGGCAGGAGCGAGTTGTGACAGCAATCAAGGGTCTTCCCCCCGATCAGCGCGAGATCGTATTTCTCACCTTCTATGAGAACCTTCCCTACAAGACCATTGCGCATCTACTTGAGATACCAGAGGGGACGGTAAAGTCGCGTATGTATCACGCGAAGAAGAAGCTCGCGGAGGCACTAACATGATCGATTGCGAACAGGTACGAGAACTGATCCCTTGGTATGTAAACGGGACACTTTCTACTGATGAGGCTGCAGCAGTGGCAGCGCACCTCGCTTTGTGCGCGGGTTGCCGCAAGGAACTTGCCGTGACGCTTCAACTCTCACTTCAAGTACGAAGTGCGATCGACAGTATGGCGTCGCTGCCGGAGCACGTCTGGGACAGCGTAAGAACGGAGAAAGGGGAACTTTCACTCGGGAGCTTTAGCCTTGGATCGTTCCTCCTCGGCCTCTCCATGGGCCTATCGGTTACGAGAAGAGGAAGACCGCGAGTAACAAGCAATTTGCGCCTGCTTGGAAGGCAGGTACCAATATACAGCACAAGAGAAGAAGAAGGAGGAGAATAATGGAACCAAAAGATGTAGGTGAACTGCGCGACGTGCTAGATGTTGTATCGGATAAGATACCATCCTTATTGCGCGGTCTGAGGGACGTGCTCTACTCCAAAGAATCGGCGGAGAACATGGCCGAATCCGTAGGCACTTTCTACAAGAAGCTGGTAGAGTCCGGAATTCCTAAGGAAGATGCACTTGATATGGCACGTGGCTACATGATTAACCTACGCGACATCATGGGCAAGAAGGGAATAAACATCGGCGATTTCACCCGTCAACACCATGACGATGATGATGAGGAGGACGAGAACTGAAGCGGATAATTGACATACTTGCCATCACCGGATCCATCGGGAAGCTCGTCATCATTGCCAGCGGAATGGGTATCCAGTATCTCTACCGCCGGCGGAGATCGATCCATACGTTCTCCCATCGTCTGCGCAAGATGGGAGTATCGGATGCCGAGGCAGACTTGCTCGCCAGTGGCTATAAGGACATGGTGAGCCTGCCCGGCCTGCGCCAGATTATGCGCAGCCGCAAG
>CAZQUT010000056.1:2110-4748 GCA_964596555.1 uncultured Thermotogae bacterium | reverse complement strand
CGTCACCCGATTGATCGCGCAGCTCTGGCCTCCTATAATCACAACATATGCGGGGGGTGGCGCAGCCTGGTAGCGCGCCTGCTTTGGGAGCAGGAAGTCGCTGGTTCAAATCCAGTCTCCCCGACCAGGAACGGTGATCCAATACGTGAGCAAAGAACCCTACCACATCTCTCTCTATCGGCGCTATAGGCCGCAGCGCTTCTCCGAGGTCGTCGGCCAGGAGGAGATCACTCGCACGCTCAAGAATGCAGTGATGACTGGCGATGTGGCGCACGCCTATCTCTTTTCCGGTGAACGCGGGATCGGCAAGACCTCGATCGCTCGCATCCTCGCCCGCGCTGTGAACTGCCTCTCCTCGGAAGGTGGTGAGCCGTGCAATACCTGCGCCAACTGCAAGACGATCATCGACAACCGCTCGCTCGACATCATGGAGATCGATGGAGCTTCCAACAGAGGAATCGATCACATCCGTCGCTTGCGAGATGAAGTGGCATTCGCCCCCACGGACCTAAAGACGAAGGTGTACATTATCGACGAGGTACACATGCTTACCAACGAGGCGTTCAACGCCCTGTTAAAGACGATCGAGGAGCCACCGCCGCATGTTGTGTTCATCTTCGCCACCACCGAGCCGCACAAGGTCCCACGCACGATCATCTCCCGCTGTCAGGCGTTCGACTTCCGCAAGATCCCGCAGGAGAGGATCGCCCGTCACGTTTCAGAGATCGCCAAGGCAGAAGAGATAGCCATTGCAGATGACGCCCTCTCCCTCATCGCAAAGAAGGCAAACGGTGGAATGCGCGATGCGATCGTGATGCTCGAGCAGGCGACAAGCTACGCCTCAGGTGAGATCACGGCAGAACTGCTTCTCGACATGCTCGGCCTGGTGGGAAGCGAAGTGCACGAGAAATTCCTCCGTGCACTGAGCAGCGGTGACAAGAAATCAGTGCTTGAGACGATCGACTCCCTTGTTGACCGCGGCAAGGACCTGGAGACATTCTTGAGCGATCTTGTCACACTGGTACGTGATCGCATGATCACGGCAAACGGGGATACCGCACGCGACATTGCCATCTGCCGCGGTCTCCTTGACGTAAAGCAGGAGATCTTCCGATCGCTCGACCGCCGTATACTCCTTGAGGTAGGGCTCCTTTCGATGATCGAACAGCTCACGAAAGATGCGCTCATAGTTTCGACAAAGCAGGTGGACTCCGAACAAGCCCCCACTGAGCGAGTGGCTGCGCCGCCAAGGAAGGCAAAGAAGGAGGAACCAAGCCTCACTCCTGCCCCGGAGGAAGGTATGGCTGACTCGACACCCGTAGAGACACACAACGAGAATGGCTCGGTAGTAGTTGAGGAAGACAATCTTCCGATCGATCATCCCCCAATCGATGCGGTGCTTGCGGGAAAATGGCGCGTACTCCTGAAAGAGATCGAGAAGGAGCGGATCGCAATGGCAGCATTCCTCTCCGAGGGGATGCCGAGCCTGGCTGGAGACAGATTGACCATCTCCTTTCACCCCGACCACACCTTTCACAAAGAGAGCCTGGAGAAACCGGCCAACTTGCAGTATCTTGCGGGGATGGTGCGCCGGCACGTAGGGGAGAACTGCTACGTGGAGATCAAACTGGACGATGGCGTAGAACGCAGAGAGACCCCGAGCGAATCGCTGCGCAAGAAGGTGGATCTCGTCTGTGAAGTGTTCGATGGAACGATTGTGAGGGAGGGATAATGAAGGGAATGGCTAATATGGGTAACCTGATGCGGCAGGCGAAGAAGCTCCAAGAGAATCTTGAAGAGAAACAGGCCGAGATTGCCGAGATGAAGATCGAGGCAAGTTCCGGCGGAGGGATGGTCACGGCAACCGTAAGCGGCAAGGGAGAGCTACTAAACCTGGCGATCGAGAAGGAGGTCGTCGACCCCGAAGACGTGGAGATGCTCGTCGATCTTGTCGTCGCCGCGGTGCAGGAGGCGCAGAAGAACGCGCAGGAGAAGGCACAGGAGATGCTCGGGCCATTGACGCAAGGCATGAACCTCCCAGGAATGCCTGGCCTATGATCGCGCCGCTCGAGGAACTGATCGCACGGTTGAAATCCCTTCCCGGGATAGGCCGCAAGAGCGCCGAACGCGTGGCGTTCTACCTTCTCAATGCACCGCGGGAAGAGACGGAGCGCCTCGCACAGTCAATCACGAAGATCAAGACCGATGTTCATCGTTGCACGCGGTGCAACAACTTCGCGACAGGCGACCTGTGCGACATCTGTGCTAATCCCGGGCGCGATGAGGAAATGATCTGCGTTGTCGGGCAGCCATGGGAGATCATGAAGATCGAGCGGACAGGAACCTATCGTGGCCTGTATCACGTCCTCGGTGGGCTCATCTCACCGATGGATGAGGTGCAGGCAAGCGACCTGGCGATCGATAGCCTCGTGCGCCGTGTCAAGGACGAGGGGACGAAGGAAGTGATCCTGGCCCTGGAGCCCAAACTGGAGGGTGAGATCACCGGAATGCACATCGTCTCGCTCTTGAAGCCATTGGAAGTGAGGATCTCGCAGATCGCACAAGGGATACCTGTTGGCCGCGACCTAGAATTCGCCGACGAGGTAACGCTCGGTCGCGCAATCAAGGGACGGATCGA
>CAZQUT010000056.1:0-2010 GCA_964596555.1 uncultured Thermotogae bacterium | reverse complement strand
GGCTCCTTCGTGCTCTTCGCGTCCTTCGTGGTGAAGCGGTATTTCGTACGTCTAGCGCGTTGCGATCGGTTACGCACCTGAAATGATGACCAGGAGCCAAGAGATGGAACCTAATCGCGAGATCGAGCACCTACGCGAGGAGATCCGGCGCCACAACTACGCATACTACGTGCTCGATAGTCCGCGAGTATCAGATGCCGAGTACGACGCCCTCTTTCGCCGCATCGAAGAGCTAGAAAGAAAGCATCCCGACCTCATTACGCCCGATTCTCCGACGCAGCGTGTTGGCGCAGCACCCTCAGCCGGATTTCCAACCGCCATCCACGCCGTTCCGATGCTCAGCCTGACCAATGCGTTTACCGAGGATGAGTTGCGCGACTTCGACCGCCGCGTGTGCAAGCTCCTCGGCAGCGATGAGATAAGCTACGTCGCAGAGCCGAAGCTCGATGGTCTCTCGGTCGAGCTCGTCTATCGCGACGGCGTACTCGTGCGTGGATCAACTCGAGGTGATGGCGTAGACGGAGAGGACGTGACCTCAAACCTGCGCACCGTGCGCTCGATCCCCCTTCGCCTCCGCATGCCAAACGCCCACACACCTTCACTCGTTGAGGCGCGTGGGGAGGTGTTCATCAACAAGGACGATCTGCACCGCCTGAACGAACGCCGCGAGAAGGATGGCCTTCCGCCCTTCGCCAATCCGCGAAACCTCGCCGCCGGGTCCCTACGCCAGCTCGATCCACACGTGACGGCCACGCGCCCGTTGCGCTTCTATGCCTATAATTACGGTCGTCTAGAGGGAGTCGATGTGTCATCGCAGATCGAGCTGCTGGACGTACTGGCATCTCTTGGCATCCCGACCAATCCGCTGCGCCACATCTGTCACGGAATCGAGGAGGCAATCTCCTTCTATCGCGAGTTTCAGAAGACACGGGAGAACCTACCCTACGAGGCCGACGGAGTCGTCATCAAGGTGAACGATTTCTCCTCCCGAGAGGTGCTGGGGGCGGTATCGCGCAGCCCGCGCTGGGCGATAGCCGGCAAGTACCCGGCGGAGCAGGGAGTCACAAAGTTGACGGACATCGTCGTGCAGGTTGGCCGCACCGGCGTCCTTACACCGGTCGCCATCCTCGAACCGATCCGCCTGCGCGGGGTGGAGATCACCCACGCCACGTTACACAACGAAGACGAGATTGTGCGTAAGGGGATCCGTGTTGGAGATGCGGTGATTGTGCAGCGGGCGGGTGAGGTGATCCCACAGATCGTCGGGCCGGTGGTCGAGCGCCGAGACGGAACTGAAAGGGAGTTTGTCATGCCCACAAGGTGCCCGGTCTGTGGAAGCAACATCGTCAGGCTACCTGGAGAGGTAGCGCACCGCTGCCTCAACGTCTCCTGCCCGGCAAGGATCGTGGAATCGATCGTCCACTTTGTGGGGAAGGGCGGATTCGACATCGACGGCTTCGGGGTGAAGCTCGTCCAGCAGCTCCTAACGCGCGGAAAGATCACTCGCGTGAGCGACATCTTCGGCCTCACCTACGATGATATTGTTGAGCTCGACCGGATGGGGCCGAAATCGGCGGACAACCTTATGCGAGCGATCGAGCGATCGAAGAAGATCCCACTTGCGCGCCTCTTGTTCGCACTGGGCATTCCCGAGGTAGGAGAACACACATCAGACATCCTCGCCCGCCACTTGCAGAGGCTTGATGCGATCATGGGCGCAAAGACCGATGAACTTGAACAGATCCCCGAGATCGGCCCGCGTACCGCGGAAGGGATCGTCGACTACTTCGCACAAGAGCAGAACAGGAGGATGATCTCCGACCTGCTCGCGTCGGGGGTGATAATCACCAGTGAAGACCGGTCAAGCAATCAGTCACTTGCAGGCAAGAGGTTCGTCCTAACAGGCACACTAGCAACGATAACCCGTAGCGAGGCTAGCGTTGCGATACGGGATCGTGGCGGGGAGGTCTCGTCAACGGTAAGCAGAAAGACGGACTACGTAGTCGTGGG
>CAZQUT010000055.1:0-6817 GCA_964596555.1 uncultured Thermotogae bacterium | reverse complement strand
TGTTCGAAGTCTGGGAGGGTATCCTTTTCACCGTGCACCAGGAACACATGCTTGGCAGCGGTCTTGGAGAGCCAATTGATCAGCGCCGGTTGGTCGGCGTGGGCGGAGAACCCGTTAACAGTCCACATCTGTGCAGCCACCGCCGTCTCCTCACCGAAGATCCGCACGCGTTTCGCACCATCCACTATCGTTCGCCCCAGCGTCCCGTGAGCCTGATACCCAACGAAAATCACGCCCGATTCCTCACGCCACAGGTTGTGCCGTAGATGGTGCGTAATCCGGCCCCCACTGCACATTCCACTTCCAGCAATGATGATGTTCCCTTCAGGCATGTTATTGATGCGCTTGGATTCGTCGGTGCTCTGCGTGAAGCGCAGGGGCGGAAATTGGAACGGGTTCGGAGACTTGGAGAAGACTTCCTTCCCTTCAGTATCGAAGTAGCTGGGATAGCGAGCGAAGATGCGTGTGGTGGAGATAGCAAGCGGGCTGTCCAGGAATATCTTGCAGTGTGGGAGTTCGTGTGCCTTCCACATCAAGAACAGCTCGTAGAGGACCTCCTGTGTGCGTTCGAGGGCGAACGATGGGATGAGGAGGTTCCCACCGCGGCCGATCACCGTGTTCACCGCATCCTTCAGCTCGGTCACCGATTCGTCCAGCGAGCGATGGCGACGGTTACCGTATGTCGACTCGATGAGGACGACGTCGGCCTGCGGTGGATCACTCGGGTCACGGACGATCGGACGTCGAAGGTTTCCCAGGTCTCCGCTGAACAGGAGCGTCTTCCCTTCGAGGTGCAGCTCGATTATCGAGGATCCGAG
Organism: uncultured Thermotogae bacterium; assembly: GCA_964596555.1. GTDB lineage: Bacteria > Bipolaricaulota > Bipolaricaulia > UBA7950 > UBA9294 > M55B144. The sequence goes on along the minus strand of CAZQUT010000055.1, from coordinate 5,999 downwards.
GATGTGCCCGGCATCGTGGAAGATCGCCTCGACTCCCTTGCCAAGTGGCACAACTTGTTCGTACGGGATCTGATGATGGAAGGCATCGATCGTGTCCAGAACGTCCCCCATGTCGTACAGTGGCGGGAGAGCCTTTTCGCCCCGGCGCTTGGCGTGCCGCGCATGGCGTTCCGCGTCTTCCATCTGAATGTGCGCCGAATCGGCAAGGATCACCTTGGCAATCGCCGCCGTTGGCGGGGTAGTGATCACCTCACCGTGAAATCCTTCTCTCACTAGACGGGGAATCATCCCCACGTGATCGAGGTGGGCATGCGAAAGGAGAACGTAGTCGATCTCCTCGGGCTTGAACGGGAAATCCGCACGATTGCGATCTCGAACCTCGTGCGAGCCTTGAAACAGTCCGCAATCAAGGAGGATCTTCAATCCCTCTGTTTCCACAAGATGACTCGAACCAGTGACGGTCTCCGCTGCTCCGCAAAAAGTGATCTTCATATTCTACGCTCCTTGTATGGATCAACCGGCGTTTATCCTACGACTGCGAGCCATGCGACGCAACCAAATGGACGCAGTTGTCAACTCCGCCTGTAAGTGGTACCATCAAATCAGTCGGGACGTGGCGCAGCCTGGTAGCGTGCTTGCATGGGGCGCAAGAGGTCCTCGGTTCAAATCCGGGCGTCCCGACCAGTCTCATTTGGCTTTTCCTGTTTGGACTGGGTAAAGGGCTTATGATTGGAATAATCGAACCCTGTGCTCTTGTCCAGTGTGTCTCAGAACCCGTGCCACGCAATCGATGACCAGTTTGCTGTCACATCTCTGCTGAAGACATAGGCTTCTTTCGTTCCTTCTCGACAGTGACTCTCTTCTATAGTGTATCTTGAGCTACATGCTTGGAATAACAAGGAACCGATTTCTTCTTACTTGCGTCTTCAGCCTTTCTCCACTAACAACGCGCTATGCACCCAACGCAGGCGCAAGCAGATCGAAGGAATCCTCAGAACGCACAGCTTCCGACACGCTCATCACGTAATCTTCACATCTCTGCAACAACTTTGACACGAGCCCTTCGTATCTAGATAGTATTCTGCAGATCGTGCTTTGTTGCGCAGCTCTCATGCTCAGGAGGAAAGAAAAGTGAAAGGCGATACTAACGTGAAACAAACAACCATTGCTATCCGACGTGTGCTATTGATTATCTCGCTGTTCTCTGTTGCTCTCCTGCTTCTCATGCTCAGTGGATGTGGACAGAAGACGGAAGCCACGACACCCTTGTCAGCCGAATCTCCTCAGGCCAGCGATCAACCAGGTTCTGGGGCGGGTGATTCCTCTGTCTCGGAGCCCGCTACACCAGAGAATGCCGAGACACAGGAAACTGACAATCCGCCCGCGCAAATTGACAATGCACCGATTTCTGGCACGCTCAGCCCTGCGGGAGAGGCATCTCTCGGCGAGTTCATGGCTAAGGTTAACGAGCGCCTAGATCTCGATGAAGCCCAACAAGACCAGGTCAAGAGTGCGACCAAGGCCTTCCTGATCAGCATGGAGCAAAAGACGCAACTGGGGCAAGCGATTGGGTTGAAAGTGCAGGGGGCTCGGTCAGGGAGCAGCCCCAATCTCACAGACGAGCAACGCGCACAACTCGCCCAGATGAGACAGGGCCAGGCGGGGGGACCGGCACAGATGACACAGCAACTGCAAGAGATCCTGACGCCGGAACAGTTAGGGGAGTTTCAAAAGCTGATGGAGGAACTGAGGGAGGAGATGATCCTGCAGCGTACCATTGAGCAGATGGGAGGAACTACTCCACCCAATACTGATAAGGAATAGTAAGGAGGATGACATGCCAATCAGCATAGATAGAAGACTACTAGTAATTTTCGTGCTCGGACTTGTCGCCCTAGTCGCGACAAGCAGCTTCGCGGCTTCACAGGAAGCCCCCCAGATCGCATACATCTTCGGCCTCGGCCCTTATCCGGGTGGAGCGCTCAAGACAGTCTTTGAGCTACAGCGAGGAGGTGCTGACGGCGCGGTGCATTTCCACACGATAGAGATCACCCCCAATGGCGATCTGTTTGATGTTACGGAGACTATTGTCAGCCCTGATCAGTCTGCAGATGACATCAGTACGGGTGGCGGAAGAACGGGAGCTGCCGGTGCCGTAGGCACAAAGTACGACGAGACGAAGGTAGCTACTATTGACTTATCTCCATTACAGGCGCTTGAGGAACGCAACGTGGAGATCGCGCCAAACCAGAATTACTACCTTCCCGACGGGGCAAGATTGGTCACCCATGATTGGGAGAACATCGCGGGGATTGATGTAATCATGGCTACCTTTCTCCATCCAAGCTTCCCTAATCAAACGGTGGAAATTGCGCTGACAGCACCGGACACAAGCGCTCTGCTCTCGTTCCCCGCCCTACTTGTGAAGAAGGTGGACGGAGAAGTGGAGTATCGAGTTGAGCTAGTCGAGATCGATTACACGCCGTAAGGGAGACTGATGATCAAGCTAGAAAATGCCGCGCGCACCTACCATATGGGAAAGACAGATGTAGCGGCGCTGCGAGGGGTAGACCTGAAGATTGAGGATGGGGAGCTGGTGGCAATCATGGGCCCATCCGGATCTGGAAAGAGCACCTTGATGCATCTAATTGGTGCGTTGGATCAGCCGGATGAGGGTTCGATGGTGTTCGGTGAGCAAGACGTGTCTAAGCAAGGCAGAAACCAGCTCGCCGAACTGCGAGGAAAGCATATTGGGTTCGTCTTTCAGTCATTCAACCTTATCGCCACTCTCACCGCGTTGGAGAACGTGGAGCTTCCAATGATGTATCAAGGGGTAACGCGCAAAGACAGGTTGACTAAAGCACGCAACCTGCTTGAACAACTCGGGGTAGGCGATAGGGCCGATCACCTGCCGACAGAACTTTCCGGCGGTGAACAACAGCGGGTGGCGATCGCACGGGCATTGGTGAACGACCCAGACCTCCTCCTCGCCGATGAGCCGACGGGAAACCTCGATTCCAAGACAGGCAAGCAGATCATGGAACTCCTCGCCAAACTAAATGAGGAGCAGGGGATGACCGTTGTGCTAGTAACGCACGATCCCGCTGTTGCGCGATATGCACAACGAACGATCCACATCTTCGATGGAAAGGTGGGCCAAGCGGCTGATTGGGAGGAGGAATAATGCTACGCGACAACATCAGATTAGCACTGCATAACATCCTTCACCGACGGGTGCGCTCTTGGCTGACGATTCTCGGCATCATCGTTGGGGTCGCCGCCGTCGTTGCTCTCATCTCGATAGGAGATGGAATGCGCAACTCGGTACAGGCACAGTTTGAGGACATCGGATACAGCACGATCATGCTCGTTCCCAGCGGACCGGAGGATCAGGCCAAGGAGGCCAAGGCTGGTGCGATGGGCCGCATGTTTGGGGGTAATCAGGAACCTACGGAGATCAATCTGGATATTCTCGGGCGTCTGCCACAGATCGCGTCCTACGGAGCAATGCGTGTGGAGACGGCGATGATCACCTCAGAACACATGGGAGGGCAAGGTTTCCTGCGCGTCATCGGATTGACCGATGGGATGACCGATGCCTTCAACGCCTATTTCAGTGGTTTCCCCATCGTACAGGGCCACGAGTTCACGCCCGAGGACGCAGATGTATTAATTCTCGGCAATCAGGTGGCATCCGATCTGGGCGTCAACGTCGGAGACCCTGTCCAAATCGAGAACACTGCATTCACCGTGATCGGAATCCTCGCCGCACGCGACACCAAGGCGGGAGCGATGACCTTCCGCGGCCTGGACACAGGTCTGTTCGTGCCAATGGGAGACCTAGAAGCACTATTCGGTGGGGAGAACAAGATATCGCAGGCATTGATCGAGATCTCCGATGGAACGGACGTGATCGTAGCATCGAACGCGATCAAGGCGCTGTACACTGATCTGGGCACTCCTGTAAGCACGATGAGCGCGGAGGAGATGAGCCAACGGATAATGGGCGTACTCGGTGGCATCCAGCGGGCATTGACTGCGATTGCCGCCATTGCCTTGCTTGTGGGGGGAATCGGGGTGATGAACACGATGTACACCTCGGTCCTCGAACGGACGCGCGATATCGGGATCATGAAGGCAGTGGGAGCAAAGGATCGGGATGTAATGGCATTATTCCTCATTGAATCCGGCCTTCTGGGAATCGTAGGAGGCGGGCTTGGCATCCTGGCTGGAGTGGGAATCAGCAGCGTGGCCGGTGGAATGCTCGCCGGGTCGCTAGTTGTACCGGGCGTGGCTGACACAACCACCTCGTTCGCCGCGTCCTACAGTCCGCTGTTGATCATCGGCACACTGGTATTCTCGGCGCTACTGGGTGCACTCGCCGGCGCGCTTCCCGCACGACGGGCGGCAAAGCTTAGGCCAGTAGAAGCGCTGCGATACGAGTGAAGGAACTCAGTGATTGCAAGATCGGGAGATCGGGAGATTGAGTGATCGGAAAGATTTCCAAATCACTCAATCATTCAATCAATCACTCATTCAATTTGAAAAGGGGGGCAAACAGGTGAGGGTACGAAGGCTACTATTGATGACGCTCGTTGTTATTCTTGCGGGCGGCTCGTTCGCGTACGGCAAGGCATTGGGTGAGTGGGATACAACCATCGTCATCTCGCCAACTGGTGGCTCATTATCGTTTGTCGGATCGCAATCCACACTTAGGGGTAGCTACTTCACCGGCGATGTGGCAGAGATGTCCAACTCCTCCCTCTCCGGCGTATTCATCACCGACAGGGGGTTGACCAAGACCGGGATGGGAGTACAGGCGTTCTTCACCTTGCCCATGTCCGCAAGCGATCCGAGGGCAACGTTTAGCGTATCGACCTATCTAAAGCAGGACATCGTTATCGACTGGCCAATCGGAACATACGCCCTTCTTTCAGACACTGACTTCTCCATCGCAGACGCATCGCTCAAGCACGCATGGCTGGAATGTATCATCAACGCCTATGGATTGAAGGGCACGGGATCGTTCTTGCTCATCCCCACCGTCGGTTCCCAGTATGCCCTCGGCGCTGAATTTTCCTTGCAAGGGACGACGATTGCCGGGATGACCCTCGAAGCAACGACCACATTTGGCATCGGTGCAGATCTAAAAGAGATCACAACTGCACCGATCCTTACCGACACGTGCTTCTGCTACTCGGGAACGGACATATCGTTTGATGGGCTAGCCCTCGGTTGCCTACATTATGAAACCTTGATCCGTTTCTCAAAGAGCGGGTTCGAGTTCGCCCAGTTTGAGTTCGGGATCGACCCGATGGACGATTGGCCGCTTCCGGTAAGCTTCGACTTCACCCTTACGTTCATGACACAGACCAAATCGCTTGTTGTTGTTGTCCCTACACTGTATGTCGGCGGAGAATGCATCTCAGTCTACACCGCGCTTGATGTGACGGGCAACAACACCGGAGGACCGCTCTCCTTTGACGGGTTCAGTATCGCTGGCCTTGCCATCAAAGGCATCCCTCTCGGCTCATCGACGTTGAGCGGAATCATTTCCATTGATGGCGTGCTTTACAAAACAACGAAGAATGATGACATCACAATGCGAGCCACGAACTACGTCATACCATGTGACTGCTACACATCGCAGATGCCGACCAAGTACGATCTGATCCTGTCGTTGGAGTACAGTGATGGGAATTTAGACTCTGCTCTCGATCTGTATTTTGTGCCTAGCGGCGGATCGCTGTTCAACCTCGGCCTGTTCACCGGCCAGGTGTCGTATATTCTTAGCAATGAGGTGTCATTCAGTGTGGGAGCGGCCGTCAATCCATCCACTGGATTGCAGCGACTGACATTCGATCTTAGCGTGTCTTTGTACCAATGAAGGTTCGCGCCGGCAATGCAGCTATACTTGACGAGATGACTACACGAATCTTGATCGTCGATGATGAGGAGTGGGTGTGCACGCTTGTCGGCCGGTACTTGGAGCAGGCCGG
>CAZQUT010000054.1:0-6941 GCA_964596555.1 uncultured Thermotogae bacterium | reverse complement strand
TTCGCATTCGCGCTTGTCAGCTTGACTGCTTTACGTAACCGGGTTGAGCGGTCCTTTCCCGCCAAGGACTGAAAGGACATTGTCAACGGCGATCTTGGCCATTTCCCGACGTGTCTCAACACTGGCGCTCCCGATATGGGGAGCGAGAACGACTCGTTCCTTAAGCTTGAGCAACCCCGGATGGATCTTAAGTTCTCGTTCGTAGACATCGATTCCCGCCCCGGCAATCTCGCTCGATTCGAGCGCCCACACGAGCGCTTCCTCATCGACAACCGGACCGCGGGCGACGTTCACCAGGATCGCGGTATCCTTCATCAGACGGAAAGCATCCTTGCCAAATAGGTGATGCGTTTCTTCGGTGAGTGGCGTGTGCACGCAGACAAAGTCGCTTCTCTGAAGCAGTTCATCAAACGGAACATGACATGCCCTAAGTTCTGCCTCGGCTTCTGTATTACGATGCCGATTGTGGTACAGGACGTTCATACCAAAGCCCAAATGCCTGCGGCGGGCGACAGCCGTGCCGATGCGCCCCATCCCCACAATGCCGAGCGTCTTGCCGAACACCTCATTACCCAGATACTTCTGCAACAGCTCCCACCCGAGAAACTTACCCGCGCGAACGTACTCATCCGCCTCCACGATTCGGCGCGCTGCTGCAAGCAGGAGGGCAAAGGTGAGATCGGCGGTCGTCTCGGTCAGGGCACCCGGCGTGTTTGTGACGACAATGCCGCGTGCGCACGCGGCAGGAACATCAATGTTGTCATAACCGACACCGAGATTGGCAATGATCCGAAGATTTGGTGCAGCGGCGATCACGTGTGGGTCAATTCGGTCGGAGAGAAGGCAGATCAGCGCATCGGCATCACCGACGTTACGCAACAGATCATCACGCGATATCGGCCCTTCCTCGGCGCGCATCGTCACATGGTGGCCGGCGGTGCGCAGACGCTCTATCTCATCCGCAAACACGCGACAGGATACGTAGATCTTCGCCACTACTCTCCTCTTGGTATCGCTGCCCGCGCTAACTCATCGCAGCGCTCGTTCTCTTCGTTGCCGGCGTGCCCCTCCACCCAATGAAAAGCGACATCGTGGCTAGCGACGAGGCGATCAAGCTCCCGCCACAGGTCGGCGTTCTTCACTGGCAGGAACCGCTTCCCACTGCGACGTTTCCAGCCGTTTTTCTTCCAGTTACTGATCCACTCGGTGATTCCCTTCTTCACGTAGGTGGAGTCGGTGAACAGGTCCGCTTGAGAGCGCGAGCGCAGTGCCTTCAACGCCTCGATCGCCGCCGTGAGTTCCATGCGGTTGTTCGTAGTCTGTGGGTCACCCCCGGAGATCTCCTTGCGGTGCTCCCCACTCAACAGCACCGCTCCCCAGCCGCCCGGACCGGGGTTTCCGCTGCATGCTCCATCGGTGTAGATTATCACTTTGTTTGCCATGTATGTCCTAGTCGATCACATTTCCCGGTCCAGCCGCGCCAGCAGCTCTTTGGGAATGAACGCTATTGTCTCCTTGTTCGCATCTTGCCCAACGAAGACTATCCCCATCGATTGCAGTTCTCCAATTGCAGAGTCAGGAAAATAGTATTTCCAATCGATGCTATCATCCTCTGTGCTGCCAAACATCTCCTCAAGCTTGGCCAAGGGCACGTTTCCCCCAACGCTGCGGAGGAACGCCAAGACTTCCATGGTTTCATCCGATATCTCATCCCAGATGTTCTCTTTCGGGTCCTGTAAGTCATCGGCGATCATCTTTGCAATCTCAGCCTTCCGCATGGTTCCGTAGGAAAGCTCATGCCAGTATGTGATTCCGATCAAGTTGTCCTTGGTCAGGTTGTTAAGCGCTATAACAAGCGGCATCTGCGGATCAACAGGTTGCCTAAGATAGCGTGCCCTACGCTTGTTCTTAAGAGCAAGATCATAATCTCTCATTTCCTCAGTCGTCGTCACCCAATCGAGCAATCCCTTAGTATTCTCATTATCCGGCTGGAGAGCGATGAGTTTTGTGAAGTCCTCACGGGCCGCTTGAAACTCCCAATCGAACACGTGTAACTGGCCAAGAGTTCGGTAATATAGTGGGAGTAGTTTCGCATCAACATCTTCTATGGGCAATTCGGATAACAGATCGCGTCCCTCCTCAATCTGTTCCAGTTCTAGAACGTAGACCGCTGCCAGGTTAAGGATGGCTGTTGGGCTTCCCGTCAGCGCAACAGCCTTCTCCAAGAGGAGGGCTCCCTCCTCTGCACGATCAGTGTTGAGGCAAATGTTGGCCAAATTGATCAGCACTTCATAAAACTTCGGGTAAATCTCCAGCGCTTTGCGGTATGCACCCTCAGCCGTTGCCAAGTCCTCCGCCTGTTGCCGGGCCAATCCTAATTCGAACTGCTCCATTGCCGCAGGAGGTGGTGAAGAGACCTCTTCCTGGTTGACGACGACTGTTTGTTTCATGCCATCTATGACCATCTCGATCCTCTCACCCTCAGCGATTGCCCCGCGCTCCATTAGCGCAGTCGCCGCATGCATCTTGAGATCATCAGGGAGGTTGAGCTGGACAAGGAGCAGTCGTAGAAATTCCTCTGCCCACGCATCCTCCCACACTTCCAATAGCGCGATCAGGCTGTGGCGATGATCTTCACTCTCTTTCTCGTCCCAAATCCCCTTGGCCACCACCGGTCTTAGGCCCTCCGAGGGATGCTTCGAATCGAGAGGATTCGCGTCGCGTTCGAGGCGATAGGAGAAACGGAAGGGTGGAACCTTCCCTTCTTGGATAAGCGCGAGAGCGCTGGCGCACAAGTCGGCAAGCCCCATCCCGGGATCTTCCTTCTGCGTTCGGTGCCAATGGGCGATGGATTCATCTATTCGACCCAGATTGGCGGCGGCCACACCCAGGTAAAACCAACTGATACCATCCAACGCATTTTCGAACCCTATCCCCTCACTGTACGATCGATAGACCTCAATTATCTTCTCATCCCACTGCAATTGTGCCAGCGTCTCGATCACCTTAGGCAGCACATCCAAGGGCACATCTGGGTTTTCCAGGAGGGTTAATGCTCGTTCGGCGTGGGAGCGTGCCTTCTCCATCCGTTCGAGTTCCTCGTAGCACTCGGCAAGTGTGCAATGGGCAAAGACATCCGTCGGATGAAATTCGAGCGTTTGATGTGCCACGCGGATAGCTCGTTTGCTATCACCGCGCAACTGTGCACAGAGGGCGAGGTTGTTCAAGGCTGGGATCGCGTATTCACAAATCTGCGTTGCCTCATGGAACTTGCGCTCCGCCGCCTTGATTCTCCCGGAGTCAAGGAGATCCTGTCCCTCCCTATTAAGCTCAAGCACTCTTTGCCCCTGCTGTGGATGGCGTTCCATGAACAGAGAAAATGGATCTATATGCAACTCATCTCGGCGCATCTGGCCTCCCGAAGAGAAAATGATCTGCCTCAATTATGAATACCTGCGTCCGCAGATCAAGGCATGTTGTTGAACGCGGCGGTATGCTTGTGAATCAAGAGCCCTGTAGCAAGACTACAGGAAATCATCAAGTTGAAGACGCGCAGTAGGCAAGGTTTACACAACAGGATCAATTGCAGTTTACGTCCCCACATGCCTCAATCGAGCGTAGGCGCTCTGGCTAGGTGACGGATTGCAGCGCCCGCCGGGCGGACGCCATGCCATCGAGCGCCGAGCTGACAATCCCCCCGGTGTAGCCCGATCCCTCGCCCATCGGATAGAGCCCCATCACACCAGTCGATTGTCTAGTCTCCAGGTCGCGCGAAATGCGCACCGGGCTGGAGCTGCGGGTTTCGACACCGTAGAGGAGGACATCCTCTTGTCGGATGCCATTCAGTTCGCGAAGCATCTTGGGAAGCGTGCTGCGAAGCGTTCGGACGACCTCGTCGGGGAGGAGGCTTGCCACGTTAGCCGGCACGGCGCGCGTACAAGAACGGGATTCGGAGATGCCTGCGGGCTTGCGTCCTTTAAGGAAGTCAGTCAGTGGTTGCGCCGGCAGTCCGTAGTTTCCACCGCCTGCAAGAAACGCTGCACGCTCCATGGTCTGCTGAAAATCGACTCCGGCGAGGGCGGCATGTGGTCCACCAACCGGGTAGTCATCCGGACCAACGGGCACGAGAATAGCCGCGTTTCCGAACGGTTTGGCTCGACTCGAATAGCTCATTCCGTTGGTCGTTAGCAGGCCATCGGACGATGCGCAGGACATCACGAGTCCGCCAGGGCAGGTGCAGAAACTGTAGCAACCTCGTATTGTCTGTCCGGGCTTGCGAGTCAATCGAAAACCGGCGCTCCTAAGCCTTGGGTGCTTCGCCCAGTGGCCGTACTGGGCAATGTTAAGCAGACTCTGCGGTATCTCGGCTCGCACGCCAACCGCAAATGGCTTTGCGGCCAGTGGCACGCCTGACTCAGCAAGCATTGTGTAGACATCGCGTGCGCTGTGCCCGGTGGCGAGGAAGCACGTGTCGGTCGAGATCTCCTCACCTGAGACCGTAACGCCACGCAACGTGCCGTCTTCGATGTGCAGGCCTTCAAGGTGCGCACCAAACCGCACTTCGCCTCCGAGTTCTTGGATCTGGTTCCGCAGCGTTGGGATGATTTGGCTAAGCACATCACTCCCGAGGTGCGGTTCGGCGTCGATCAGGATATCGGGCGAGGCGCCGCAATCAACCAGAATCTGAAAAAGGCGGCGGATCGCACCTCGATCCTTGGAACGCGCGGTTAGCTTGCCATCGGAGAAAAGCCCGGCGCCACCTTCGCCGTAGAGCACGTTGCTTTCGAGGATGAGGACTCCCTCCTGCCAGAACAGCTCGACCTGGTCGCTACGAACTTGGACATCCGCTCCCCTCTCGATGAGGAGAGGTTTCAATCCAGCTTCGGCCAGCGTCAGCGCCGCCATCAAGCCAGCCGGCCCGGCCCCGACCACAATCGGGCGATGCTCCCTCGGTGCAATGTGCGGGATCACCGGCATCGATTCCGGCGGGGTGGCCAGATCAACACGCCCCGGCGCAAACGGCGGGGTGGCCTCGCCAAGATAGTCAACCTCGGCCGACAGCACGAAGTGGGGTGGCGCGTCCTTGCTGCGGGCGTCGATCGATTTGCGCAGGAGGACGAGCTGATCGAGCTCCTCCTCGCGACAGTTCAATAGCCGCGCGATCGTTGCGAGCACGTCCCGCTTCTCATGATCCAATTTGACCGAGATCTGGTTGATTCGTAAGCGCATGGTATACCTCTTTTGCGGTGAGAATTCATGCCTATTATACAGCGAGGCACGATGACGCACATCACAAGGGATAGTTCCATACTAGGAAGCGAGACCTGGAGCGAATGACAAACCTAGCTCCAACTGGTGAACGGCTATAAACCCTACTCTCTACCGGTGAGCGGGTCCAGAGGTGGCCCTTGCAGATGTTGCTCTCAATTGATCGATCTCCTCCTTGAGAGCTCCCAGTTCCTCCGTCATTGCCTCTCGGCAGAATTCTCCAGGGTAAATCGGCAAGGCACTTTCGCCCTGCCATCCCATTGATCCTCCGGCTATCACGATCAGTCCACTGAATAGTAGAACCCCCGCTAACACCGAAATACTTCTCGCTTTCTTCTTCATCCAACTACCCGCTCTGTGTGTTAGGTCAAAACGTAACTGTCACCGTACCCTGCAGTTATGAGAAGAGCGTGAAAGCGTTGTGGGGATTCGGTGTGCCGGTGCGGAGGCGGATCTCAAGCAGCGGCCTGGCTGTTGACAGGGTTACTCATGGCGCAGGGTGGCTTCAAGGTGCTGCCACACAGCGTATGCAAAAGTTGTAAACATGGCCCAAGATGCTGCTACGTCCTGCGGACACCAATCCATGAATAGGTAGACCTGAATTCGCAACGGAAGACGGCACTTGTTGCGTAAGTTCAAAGCACGAGACCTGACATCTGGAAGGCTGATTGCGAAGCGCATTCATGCGTTGCCAAGCAGTACGACTGATCATTCACAGTCTGTGGAGTCTCTGCGCACAAATAGGAATCCTTTCTTATCTAGGACCGCAGACCAGTCGCTTGAGGCGCTGGCAAACACCTCCCGAATCTTCGGCTTGTTACTTGGCATGTCCGCGATCAAGACAAAACCACCTCGTACAATGTGGTGTATCACTTGTCCAAGAACACAGACACGCGCCTCCTCGGAGAGCATGTGAAGGACACGATCCAAGATGGCGATATTGAAGTCCTCATCGAGCTTGTACTGGGTGATATCAGCCACGAGTCCTCTGATATCGAGATTCTCCCGATTGGCACCCTCCATCATCTGCCTGATGCCGGTTTCCGAGGCATCTACCCCAAGTACGCTATGGCCAAGCCGAGCAACCATGAGGCCATCCCGGCCCTGCCCACACCCTAGGTCGAGAACTCTCGCTTGCTTCTCCTCATATATCGCGAAGAATTTGGCGATTTCAGGGAACGGCTCACCACAGCAATTCCGAGTCTCTTGATACAGCTTCTCGTACTTATTTGATTGGCTCATTGAAGATACATGATGGAGCATAGTATGTATCTGGACAAGATTTCGGAGAGATGAAGAATGGCAGGTAGGGGGGATTAGAATTGCTCGCCCTGTCTGATCTTAGTAGCCAAATCGACTGAGAGCCTCTGTACGGTCCTCATTGCTGTTGATCGCAGGTCAAGATAGGCCCAAATCAGCATGTTTCCAGAGGTCATGCTGGGAGAATATGTCCGTTAAACGTTCTTCTTGCGGTCAATTGAGGTCCATCGCCCCACTGTTACCTGCTGCATGTTCTTAATCCTCCTTGGAGGAGGGATCACCGATAACGGCTTGGTAGAGGAGGCTCTTCTCCTGCTTGGCTTCGTAGTAGGCAAGCGCTGCTTCTAGCGCTGCGCTCAGGCAGACACAAGAGGTGGTCTTTCCGACCCCTCCTTTTTGGTTGGCGACAGCAT
>CAZQUT010000053.1:2575-7084 GCA_964596555.1 uncultured Thermotogae bacterium | reverse complement strand
GCAACTGTCAAGGATGTCTCCGTGGAGAAAAATGCTTTGAACGTACTTAGGAATCCAAGCGTTCTCCTTACTACTCCTCCCGCTCAGAAGTAGCTAAGCTCTAAGTTGGCGCTTGCCGCGGCGAGAGCAGCCATCTGCTCTGAACTGAGGGACCATCCGAGCGCGCCCGCATTCTCCTCCACCTGCCACGGTCGCTTCGCACCCGGGATAGCGATGACGCCGTCTTGGGCGGTCACCCAGCGTAGTGCGACCTGAGCGGGTGTCACCCCGTGTTTCTTTCCGATCTCTCGCAGCAGGTCGATCAGCGGGAAGGCCTGAACAATGTTCTCGTCACGAAAGAGCGGGTTGCGCTGGCGTATCTTGTCTGATGGGAGGTGATCGCGGTTGTACTTACCGGTGAGGCTCCCTTGGGCGAGCGGGCTGTAGGCGATCACCGTGATATTGTGCTTGCGACAGTAAGGGAGGATCTCCGCTTCGATGTCACGTTGGAGGAGGTTGTAGCGGACTTGGTTAGAGACGACCCTGCCTGAGAAGACTTCCTCAGCCGCGCGCAGAAGAGGGACGGAGAAGTTACTCACCCCAACATAGCGGATCTTCCCCTGCTCTACCAACTTGGCCAGTGCGGCCATGGATTCAGCAAGCGGCACGTAGGGCTCGGTGGCGTGGATCTGGTAGAGGTCGATCTGTTCAATCCCGAGGCGATCGAGGCTTTCATCACAGGCGCGGATGAGGTCGCGCTTTCGCAGGTGTCGTGGCAGGACCTTGGTGGCGAGAATCACCTTGTCGCGCCGTCCAGCGATGGCCTTGCCGACGATCTCCTCCGAGCGGCCTTCTCCATAAACCTCGGCTGTGTCGAGCAGGTTAATCCCAATCCCCAAAGCCTTGTCGACTGTGGCAAGCGCCTCTTGTTCAGTAAAGTCCTGCCCGAATCCCCAGCCTTCGGTCCCAAACTGCCACGTTCCAAGGCCGATCGTGGAGACCTTGAGATCACTAGTTCCAAGCGTTACGTATTCCATGATTGCTCCTACACGCTAAATCGATTCCAGGACAACACATCTGTAAGCGGTTTTCTTTCGCGCGCTCCGAGTTCTTCCTCGCGGTGTTTCTCGCCGAGCTTCTCCGGATCTCCCGGTTGAGCGATAACGACGAGGGTGATCAATACGTGATCATCTGGTATCCTGAGTATCTCCTTCACCACGACCGGCTTGAAACCCGCAATCGGGTGAGCGATCAGCCCCATCCCTGTTGCCTGGATCATCAGGTTGGAAACGGCCATTCCACAGCCGAAAAGGTAATAGTCGCGATTGTCGGAGAGCTGGCAGTCGAGATCCGGTTTGGAGAACACGGCGATGATCGCCGGTGCTGGCTTGGTCCAGTAGTTTCCCTTAGGCATCGTTTTCTTCACTGCTGATAGGGTCTCTGGATCGTCTATGGCGACGAATCGCCATGACTGGTTGTTGAAGCAGGACGGGGCCAGATGTGCTGCCTCGATTAGCGTCTCGATCTCCTCCTGGGATACTGGAGCCTCCGATAGCGCTCTGCGTGCGCGGCGCGCGGCGATAACGGGGTTGATCCGTCGGTCGGACTCATACAGTTCTTTCAGCGTCTCCAGCACTTCCTGCGCGTGCCCGTCGACCTTCACCTTCTTCCACTGTGCACTCACGATCCCCGCCCGGTCGATGAGAAAGGTCGAGCGGAGGATTCCGCCGCTTTCCTTGAGTGCCCCGAACTCGCGGGCCAGGGCCTTATCCGGATCGGAGAGCATGGTCACCGTAAGCGATTTTCCCCTTACAAATTTATCTTGCACCTCTGGCCTATCCGGAGATACGCCGACAATCTCGGCATCCAGCTTGCGAAATTTGGCCAAAAGAGAAGTGAAATCCTGCGCCTCGCGCGTGCATCCCGGAGTGTTCGCCTTGGGGTAGAAGTAGAGCACTAGGTACTTACCGGCAAATCTTGCCGAATGCGCTTCTTCCCCACTGTGGGCGCGCAGGGTAAACTGTGGTGCCTGGTGGAATAGCATCGTTCCTCCTTGAAAAAAGGCGCCCACGTGGAGAAGGGCGCCCGAAATCAGTTGTAACTGGCCAGGATTACTCCTTGACGTTCATCGGCTGGTTACAGCAGACGAGCGTCCCTGCCCCAGACTTTGTAACCTTCACCTCTTGTCCGCAGATACTGCAAACGTAAGTCTTTCCTTCTTCCGCCATGTTAGTCACCTCCCTTATAGCTTGAGCGAACCTTCCCACAGTCCGTGGAGGTTGCAGTACTCGACCGCGATCAGTTCGCTGAAGTCGTCGAGGTTTGCATGCGCTATCACAGTCGGGACTCCATATGTCGGACCGAGGTCAAACGTTGCGATATGAACAGCAATATTGTTCTTTACCCCGAAAAGAGCAACCCACTTGATGTGGTGTTCAATCGTGTTCGGGTGCTGCACCTCTTTACCGACTGTGATCTTCACCGCGTTTGTGCCGCATTCCTTGCAGCTTACAAGCTCGATCACGGGAACGTGCTTTTCTTTGCCTTCCTGCGTTCCAGTCTTGATCAGTTCTGCAAATTTCATCTCATGCCTCCTTTAGAATTCCTTAAACATCTCTTGCGGTGCGCCGCACACTGGGCACTTATCCGGAGCGTCTCCCGCATGGGTGTAGCCGCAGATTGGGCAGATGTACACCTTGCCAATCTCGACGTCCTTACCAGCATCGGCCTTTCCCTTTGCGCCTTTGTACATGTCAGCGTGGATCTTTTCCGCCTCGAGGGCGTAGTGGATGGAGCGAACAGCTCCTGATTCGTTCTGCAGCTTGGCTACGGAATCGTAAGCCGGGTACATCTCCTCCACCTCGAACATCTCACCGTTTATTGCCTCTTGCAGGTTTGCAGCAGAATTACCGATCCCTCCAAGCTCGCGTAGGTGATTGGTGGCGTGCACTTGCTCGGCGTAGGCAATAGCGCGAAATAGCCGCGCAGTGTTTGCCTTTCCTTCCTTCTCCGCCGCGTCAGCAAACGCCAGGTAACGCATGTGCGCCTGTGACTCTCCCGCAAACGCCGCTTTCAGATTTCCTTCTGTCATTGGATGCATACTCAAACCTCCTTTGTAAGTTTTGCCAGAATCTCTTTCATATCGGGGACTTCGCTTATCGGATAGACCTTGGACCACTGCACGATTCCTTCCTCGTCGAGGATGATCACCGCACGCTCGGAGTAGCCATCAGCGGAGCGAAAGATCCCGTAAGATGTGGCGACTGCACCGTGCGGCCAGAAGTCAGATAGTAACTGTGTTTTCTTGATACCGAGATCTTTGGCCCACGCGTGCTTTGCCGGGACCGAGTCGATGCTTATCCCGAGCGCCATCGCGTTATGTTTCTCGAACTTATCTCGGTTGTCCTCGAGCGCCTTCATCTGCTTTGCGCACACCGGGGTGAACGCGAGCGGATGAAAGGAGAGGATCACCTTCCGTCCCTGTAATTCTTTCAAATTGACTTTATCGCCGTGCTGGTCCACAAGAACGAACTCCGGGGCCTGCAAGCCCACATCAATTATCGACATCTAGATTGCCTCCTTTGTCATTGCCTGCTCGATCATCGTATCGATCACCTTCTGAAGTGATGGTGGAAGGCCGTCGATCTTTACATCGAGAAAGCCGCGAATAATCAATGCTCGCGCCTCCTCCTCGGTGAGACCGCGTGTCATCAGGTAGTTCAATTGCTCCCCGGCGATCTTTCCAACGGCCGCTTCGTGCGATAGCTCGGTGTCGGGGTAGGTCGCCTTCAGCTCAGGGATGGCATGAATCATGGCTTGGTCGTCGAGCATGATTCCATTGCATTCCATATGCCCCTTGGTATCGGTGTTTCCGCCTTCGATCAGTCCGCGCGAGATCACGCTGCTCTTCGCAGCTACAACACGGCTGACAATCTCGCCGCGAGCACCAACGCCGAGCAGATTGATCCTTCCGCCGACGTCAAAGAACGACCCTTCTTTGGCGTACAGTATGGAGTTGAACCGCACTGTGCCGCCGGCCTTCACCACAGCAAGAGGGTTGGTATCAATGTGCTTTACCTGCGTTAAAGCGATGTAGTTGGAGAGGTATGTTCCTCCCTGCTCGACGACGATCCCCGTCCGCGGGCGTACCTCCACCCCTGGGGCCCAGTCGTGGACCATGGTGTAGGTGAGGGTTGCCCCCTTGCGCACGAATATCTCGGTCACCGCGATGTGCTTGCCGGCGTTGCTATACGACGCGGCGGTGCACCCGGTGATCAGGTGAAGCTCGGAGCCTGGTTCGAGGACGATGATGTTGTGCAACACCTGTTCGTTTCGATCCGCTTTGAGGAGGAAGCAGGACTGGGCCGGAAACCTGATCTTCGCTCCTTCTTTCACATAGATGAAGTTACCTGTCGGATTCTCGTGAGAGGCAACCAGGCGGGTGAACTCGTCGGAATCTGGGTCGACCAGGCTCCATTCTAAGTCCTTTACCCAAGGGTAATCTGTTCTCGCCTTGCGCATCGAATCCAT
>CAZQUT010000053.1:1355-2475 GCA_964596555.1 uncultured Thermotogae bacterium | reverse complement strand
AGCTTCGGCCGCTGTAGTAGGAGCTGAAGGAGTTCACTTCTCTTCTGCTCTCCGCCGGAGAAGCCATCGTTTAGCCCACGAGTGATGTGTCCACCCATCCCAATCTGGGCTGCCTCATCGATGAGCCTATGTGCGTCGATCCCGAGTGCCTTACCAAGCGCGGAAAGCGATACGTCTCGCACTGCAGGTGGCTGCTGAAAGGCAAGACCGATCCCAAGTCGCGCGCGCTCATCGATCGGGAGTTCGAGTATCGACTCACCCTCGAATCGGACGTCCCCTGAGGTCACTCGATACGGAGGGAGCCCCATGATCGCCTTGATCAGGCTCGATTTTCCAGTTCCGTTCGGTCCGAAGACAACGTGTATCTCCCCTGGGGCAACAGTGAAATTGACGTTGGAAAGGAGTGGCTCATCACCGATCGCAACCGTAAGATTCTTAACTTCGAGAAGCGGTTCCATCATCCCTCTATTTCCTTTGCCAGTTCATCGCTCAGGAGGACGATGTGCCCCATCTCCTCGTGGATGATGTCGTCCATTTGGGCATTTCCGAATCCCTCGGGTACGAGCTCGCGGATCCCCAGGTAGAAGATGATCGAGTCCTTCTCCAGATCGATTGCCTTACGATAGATATCGACGAGCGACTTTCCCGCCAGATCCGCCGCCGGCGCGCTCTGGTAGTCGAAAACCTTTCCGTCAACGATCGCTCCCAAGTAACGGCCGGCCTCTCCATCGGGATCAAACGACGCCTGTTCGGCTGGCTGAGACGCGCGCATCTCGGCGAATATCCGCTCGTGATTGCGCTCCATCTCCGCCAGCTTCTGAAGCTTAGCTTTCTTCTCCTCTCCTTCTGTGATCTGGGCGGCGCGGGCGTAGTACTCCGCGCCATTTCGCTCGATCTCTTCAGCCATCGCTAGTATCTCGTCGACATTGTAGTTTCGATTCATGGTTCAATCTCCTTTCATCATTCCCGCCAGCTTGTCGGCAAGATTGTCGATTCGAGATAGATCCTTCTCCCGTGGAGATCCCTTGACCATCACCGGGTTGAGCCACTGCAGCTTCAACGATGCTGTGAGTGACTTGATCGTCTCCGGCGCTTTCCCTCCCCACCCGTATGAACCGAT
>CAZQUT010000053.1:0-1255 GCA_964596555.1 uncultured Thermotogae bacterium | reverse complement strand
ACACGCCCCTTGTCGTGAGCGTAGATCTGCGTACTAGCGATGTGCGACCCAAAGAAGTCGCACGTGAATAGGATCTTCTCCTCCTGCAGATAGGTGAGCATCGTCTCCGGCCAGTGCACCCAGGGGGCATAGATGAACTCAAATGTCCGATCCCCAAGGGAGATCGTCTCGCCATCTTCTACCACAGTGATCTTCTCCGGATCGACGTGGAGGTGATCGACGAGCATCTGCTTTGCCTTGGGACTGCAGAGGACCTGTGCCTGCGGATAACGTTCCAGGACCTGCGGAATACCTCCAGAATGGTCTTGTTCCACGTGTTGACACACCAAGTAGTCGATTTGCTTTACCGAAGCGAGTTGTCTCATCAAGACCCCGCTTTTCACAGGATCGACAGCGTCGATGAGAGCGACCTTTTCGCTTCCCTTTACGATATAAGCGTTGTAGCTTGTCCCATCGGGAAGCGGAATCAGTTCGTCGAATAGCCGTCGGTCGAAGTCTTGCGCCCCCAACATCGATACTCCTGGTCTAATCTGCCGAGCATTCATTCTTCACTCCTTTATAGACTAACTGTTACAAGATTCCTCGCTCTCGAAGCTCTCATAACGAACGAATTCAGATAAATCCTCGCGTCTCTTCTCCGTCTTGTGGTGAGGATTATAGGCGGCTACTCCCACCGGAAGGAGAGCGACTACGCGCATCTCCTTGGGAACGCCCAGTATCCTCTTTACATTTCCCTCGATCGATCTGCGCCCTCCCTCGGGGCTGTAGACTCCCGCCCAAAAAGTGGCGAGGCCGAGGGAACTGGCAGCCAATGCCATGTTCTGTGCGGCGAGCGCACCTGCCTCCACATAGTGCTTGCTATCGCGCCATGGGTCGACGATTATCGCAATTACCACTGGCGCGTCTCCCATACCGGAACCAGTGATACCAACATTGCCCCGTCGCGCCAGAGCAATGCGTTGCACCAGGCCCTCCAGTGCGCGCCTCTTGTCCTCGTCACGGACAACAATGAACGTCCACGGCTGAGAGTTTGCATACGACGGTGCCCAGCGTCCCGCCTCCAAGATCGTTTCCAGCTGTTCATCGGATATGGGGTCTTCCTGAAAACGGAAGATGCTGATCCTGTCTCGAATAGCTTTCAATACTTCGTTTTCTTGCATGCTAATCCTCCTTTGCTGTGGTTGATATCAGGCTAATGTAGTGCCTGCTCCTATTCCTTCAGAATGCTGTCGATGTCTTCCTGCGGATCACCGAT
>CAZQUT010000052.1:2301-7094 GCA_964596555.1 uncultured Thermotogae bacterium | reverse complement strand
AGCGCTGTCTCCAGGTCGGTGGAGCTGCCCGTGAAGCGGATCATCTCCTGAGTGAACGCGTCTTTCTTATCCGTCAGCGCTGTTGCCTCAGATAGGACTCCCGCCAGGATGTCATGCACCTGCTGCATCTGAGTTGGCGTGAGATCAAGCTTGTTGATAGTGATCGCGATCCCCAGTTCGTCTGCGTTGGCTGCTACAGTTGTCTGAGCGATAGCCGGTATGGCCGAAAATAACCCTATGGCAACCGCAACCACCAGTGTCAGTCTTGCTCTTTTCATAATAAACCTCCTTCATCGATTTATGGAGATCCTACCGTCCATCGGTGAAGGAGTGGCTGCGAAGTTATGGCGTTTCTGTGAAGGCGTCAGCTATCGCTGTGAGGCGTATTCTGTTGTAAGTTTCGTTCACGCATCTTCCGTTGCTCGTTCTGTTCGTAGGCCTCGATGATCCTCGCCACAAGCGGGTGGCGGACAACATCGGCCTTATCCAGGTTGACAAAGGAGATCCCTCGTACTCCATTGAGAATCGCGTGCACGCTCGCCAACCCCGACACCCCGTCCTCGAGGTCGACCTGGGTAACGTCGCCTGTGATTACCGCCTTGGAGTTGAACCCCAGGCGCGTTAAGAACATCTTCATCTGAATCGACGTGGTGTTCTGGGCCTCGTCGAGGATAACGAAGCTGTTGTTTAGCGTTCTCCCGCGCATGAACGCAAGCGGGGCCATCTCGATCCGCCCGTACTCTGTCAGCTTGTCAAATTCCGTCGCGGGGATCATGTCGAAGATCGCGTCGTACAGCGGCCTCAGGTACGGACTCACCTTCGCCTGAATGTCTCCCGGAAGGAAACCAAGTTCCTCTCCTGCCTCCACAGCTGGACGGGTGAGAATTATTCGCTTTACCTTCTCTTTCTTCAGGTAGTCGATCGCCATAGCCACTGCCAGATACGTCTTCCCCGTTCCCGCCGGACCGATGCAAAAGACAATGTCGTTATCCCGCATCGCCTGAACGTAGCGGTGCTGGCCGACGGTCTTTGCGCGGATCTCCTCCCCCCAGTGCGTCACTCGCACGACGTCGGACAGGGCTCCTTCGACCGAGTTTCCACTCTTTATCTGCGAAATGAGGTAGCGAACGTCGGTGATGCTGGGGATGTGGTTTGATTCAACGATATCCAGTAACTTCTCAAAGAGCGAGCGTACCTGTTCAACCTCATCCGGCTCCCCTTCGATACGCACCGTCTCTCCTCGCGCAACTATCTGCGTCAAGAAGGACTTCTCGATCTCCTTCAGATTGCGATTGAACTCACCGAGAATGGCCGTCGATTCCGTGTTATCGCGTAGCCTGATCTCTGCACTCGTCGTTTCAAGCATCACTCATCCCCCAACAGGTATCCATCCCCCACGCTGACGATATGCACCGTGATCTCATCGCCAGGATTGTGTTGCGTAGACGTATGTACGTGCACATCAATATACCCGCGCGTGTACCCACGCCATCCGCCATCCTCGGTCCCATCTTCCAGAAGAACGTTTACGGTCGTTCCAACATAGCTTGAGAAGAGATCTTGTTGTGTTATACGGAAGACCCTCGACGCTTCCTCCGCGCGCTCACGCTTCACTGTCTCTGGGACCTGATTGCGTGCGCGTGCCGCCAGCGTCCCGACACGCGGAGAGTAACGAAACAGATGCAGGTTTGCAAACCGTACTTCTTTGATCATGCCAAGCGTCCTTGCGAATGCAGCGTCGCTCTCCCCCGGGAATCCCACGATGATGTCGGCCCCGAAAGTTGCCTGTGGAATCTCGCACCTCATGAGGTTTACCCGCGATAAGAAGAACTCACGCGTGTACCCACGGGCCATCGCCTTGAGCACATCGTCGTCCCCGCTCTGTAACGGGATGTGAAAATGCGGGCAAGCAATCTTGCTTGAAGAAAACGCTGACACGAGCTGCTCATCGATTCCGTATGGGTTGATCGATGCCAGACGGAGGCGGTGCAGTCCGTCGATCTGTAGCAGCTTTTCGCACAATGAAGCGAGATTCCCCACTGGTGGCGCAAACTGTGCGAGGTTAATCCCGGTAAGGACGATCTCTGGATAGCCATGCTCTACAAGCCCGTGCGCCTCATCGACGATTGCCGTGACAGGCTTGCTGCGCGACGGACCGCGTACCTGCGTCGTGCGGCAGAATGTACAGGCAAAGTCGCACCCGTCTTGCACTTTCAGAAAGGTTCGTACACGGCCAGCGTGTCCCGATATTCGCTCGTCTTTCATCGCCAGCGGTCTTGCAGTTGGCAAGAGACCCGTCTCTCCGGCCAGAGCACGCTCGACAGCTTCACTGATGCGTGTTTTCCATCCATTTCCGGCAATGAGGTCAACTTGATCGAGTCGGGATAGGCCACTCGCCACGGCGTCTCCCACGCAGCCGATGACAATGATCTTCGCGCTAGGGTTCTCCCGACGTAGGCGGTGGATCGTCTGCCGAGCTTTACGCTCCGCGAGCGAGGTAACGGTGCATGCGTTGACTACGTAGACATCAGCATCACGCGAGACAATCTGGAAGCGTGGAGTCAGCAATTCACGCATCATCTGAGTCTCGTACTGATTGACGCGGCAGCCAAATGTAATCAACGCAATTCGACGTTCTGTGAGGTCACTGTTCATAGGCAGATAAAGGATACACCGCATCGTGGTTCAGTCAACAAACACGGAAAACTGTTCACCTTGCGCTATACCGATGGAGCGGGTATACTTTGCTTCAGATTCCGATAGCAATTCATTCGCATACCAACCTAAAACATCAATTGCAATCAACCCGAGCTGAGAGTGCGACTTGGCTCACCGGAGCCAAGGAGTGTTTTTTTGAATTTCGAACAGTTTTCGTTTGACCGGCGCATTGCCGCCGGAGTAGAGTCTGTTGGTTACACAACCCCAACCCCAATCCAGAGAAAGGCCATCCCAATAATTCTTCAGGGACGTGACATTATAGGCCTGGCTCAGACCGGAACAGGGAAGACGGCCGCGTTCGTGCTGCCGATTCTCCAGCACCTGCTTCAAGGGCCACGTGGCAAAGTACGAGCGTTGATTTTGGCCCCGACCCGTGAGCTAGCCGAGCAAACCCATCAGGAAATTGTCAAACTGGGACGGGGTACAAAGATACGAAGTGTCACGATCTACGGCGGCGTAAGCAAGAAGCCGCAGCTTGCGGCCCTACGCCGAGGAGTAGAAATCGTAGTTGCCTGCCCAGGGCGGTTGCTCGATCACGTCGACGCTGGCGCGCTGGATCTCTCACACGTGGAGGTACTTGTCCTCGATGAGGCCGACCGCATGTGCGATATGGGCTTCCTCCCCGATATTCGCCGGATTATCCGCCAGGTGCCGGAGAAACGGCAAACGCTGTTCTTCTCGGCGACTATGCCCAAGGACATCCGTGCACTCGCTGGCAGGATTCTCAATAATCCGGAGACGGTGCAGATTGGGATTATTGCGCCTGCAGAAACGGTTTCTCATGCCCTCTACCCGGTGCCTGAGGCACGCCGGAAGGAGCTCCTCATTGCGATGCTTCACCGGACAGCGACTGCTCGTGTTCTTATTTTCACGCGGACCAAGCACCGAGCTCAAAACCTTGCGATGTACATGAAGAAGCAGGGATATAGCGCGGCTGCGCTGCAGGGAAATATGACCCAGAACCAGCGACAGCGGGCGATCGATGGTTTTCGTAACGGGAAGACAGACATGCTTGTGGCCACCGATATTGCGGCACGCGGCATCGATGTGTCACAGATATCGCACGTGGTCAACTACGATATGCCGGACACTGTCGATGCTTACACCCACCGAATCGGGCGCACTGGCCGAATCGGGCGCTCGGGCGAAGCGTTCACGTTTGCGGTTCGCGGAGATAGTCTGATGGTCCACCAGATCGAAAAGACCCTAGGAACTAAGCTGGAACGTCGCAGTGTTCCCGACTTCGACTACGGCACCGGGTTCGACCCCGAACGCCAGTTCCCGCGAAGAAGTTCGACGTCATCGAGACTTCCCCGTTCCTTGGGAAGCCGCGGCTCCCGTCGGAGAAGCTACCGCTAGAAGAAAAACATTTAATCAATTTCATAACATGTTGAGTGCCCCCAAGCAGCCAAGCGCGACCGGGATGCGTAAGGTTGCCGGGGTGCTCTAATGGATCATGTTGTTGTGTTCCAAAGCTTGAACCGCAGTTCTCCCAATCCCTCTCGTCACTGACTTGTTTTTCTATGCGTTGAGGCGCAGGCTACCCTCCCCACAGCGATGATCTTCTTCCGTCAATGCTGCCTTCTCGCTGCCTCGAGAACATCTCCCATGTTCCTTGTTGGCATATCTCCCAGCACAATGGCCACTTAATTTCCCGGATAACATAGACTCTGCCGAGAGATCAACTCTACGCGCAAAGGCTTGGCTACAAGGAAACTCTGTGAAGTCATGCAAGGGATGCTTTCCAGCACTCGAATGCGGTACTATCTGTATCTGGATCGAAGCGACCCTTTATTAGTTTACAGGAGGCATACTATGGCTAAGTCGAACGACAAACAGAAAAAGACCAACAAGAAGCAGGCCCAGAAAACCCTCAAAGAGAAGCGTGCCGAGAAAAAGGCCAAGAAAGCTCAGAAGATCTGAACAACTTGAAGTGGTAGACACTGCCAAACGCCAACCGAGAGCAAGCAACGCATTCTAATCAATCTGCGTGATCTGCTCCCCGAAGACCGCACGAGGGATGAGATCACACGCAGGCCTTGCTTCTCCAATCAACCTATTGTTTTGCATCATCA
>CAZQUT010000052.1:0-2201 GCA_964596555.1 uncultured Thermotogae bacterium | reverse complement strand
TCATCGTTCTTTGCTACTTTGCAACCGTTTTCTGTTCCAGCTCTTCCCATCGCGCGAAGAGATTATCCAGCTTGTGCTGTGCCTCATTGCGTGCTTCGTATACCTGCTGCAGTTTCTCATGGTTGCTGACTACTTCCGGGTCGTCAAGCTCTGTCCCCAGGCGCTCCACCTCTTCTTCGGCAACGAGGATGCGTTGCTCCATCCCCTCCCATTCTTTCTTCTCAAGATACGTCAACCCTGAGCGCTTCGGACGGACTACTTGTTTGCGATTAGCCGGCTCCTCTGCTGTGGGTGATCTCCTCTCCGTCCTGCTTGTCTCTGCCTCCTGCCACTGCGCGACACTGGCGTAGTTTCCGCAACTGCCATCACCGTGCAGACCGATGATGTCGGTGCAGACGCGATCGAGCATGTGACGGTCGTGCGTGATCAATACGACCGCGCCGGGAAAGTCGATCAACGCGCGTTCGAGAACCTCAATCGACTGGATGTCAAGGTCGTTCGTCGGCTCGTCGAGCATGAGAACGTCTACCGGTTCGCGCAGCATCATCGCCATCAAGACCCGTGCCTGTTCTCCGCCGGAGAGGTCACCCACCGGCGTCTCCAACTGATTGGGACGAAAACCAAAGCGCATTGCCCAAGGGATGATGTGGGTACTACGGCCGAGGTAGGAGACCGTGTCGCCACTTGGAGCAAGCGCACGGCGCAACCGCTCTGTCTTATCAAGCTGCTCACGTTGCTGGTCGAACAGGGCAATGCGAAGATCCGAAGCGTGTTTCACCGTTCCAGTATCGGGCAGAAGCTTCTCGGCAAGCACGCGCAGCAGAGTTGTCTTGCCGGAGGCGTTGTTCCCAGCGATTCCTGACCGCGAGTCGCGAGTGACGAACACATCAAGATCGCGGAATAGAATCTTTCCGCCAAGTGTCTTCGCGATCCCTTTGGTGATGATCAGATCGTGCGTTCGGCGACCGGTAGAGCGAAAGCCAATTTCCAGATCATTCGCTTTCTGTTGACGTCGCTGTGCCTCGGAGAGCCGCTCGATCTTCTCGTGCGCTGCGTCAACACGGTACGAAGCCTTTGTTCCGCGTGCCTTGGGACCGCGCCGCAGCCACTCCACCTCGCGGCGAACCTCGCCAGCAAGCGAGCGCCGTTCCTCGCTCTCGGTATGGAGGAACGCCTGTCTCTTTTCGAGGAAGTCACTGTAATGCCCGCGCACGCTGAAGAAGCCGTCGCGGTAGCGGGGATTGATCTCCACAATGCGGTCCGTGATCCGCTCCAGGAAGTAGCGGTCGTGGGTGGTGACGACAAACGAGATCCGCGCACGTGCTAGAAAGCGCTCCAGCCAATCGATCCCCTGCAGATCGAGGTGATTCGTCGGCTCATCCATCAGCAGAAGATCCGGCTCCTGGACAAGCTGACATCCGATAGCAAGTCTCTTGCGCCAACCGCCGGAGAGGCTCTCCACATGTGTGCTGCCGTTCTCAAAGCCGAGGCGGCGGAGCATCTTGCGAGCGCGCACGGGTGGCTCGTAATCCTCCATCGGCAGGTTAGCGAGCGCACCGAGGAGCGCTTCCTCTACCGTCACACCATGGGCGAAGACATCTATCTGAGGAAGGTAGGCGATGTGAGCGTCGTTAGCGCGATCGACCCATCCGGAATCCGCTGGCTCGATGCCGGCGAGGATGCGCAAGAGTGTCGTCTTCCCCGCTCCATTTGGACCGATCAGCCCCACACGCTCCTCTTCGTGAAAAGTGAGCGACAGCTGATCGAACAGATCGTGCGAGGCATACGTCTTACTCAGATCACGCACCGCGAGTATCGCTCTCATTGGCTCTCCTTTCTAAAAGCTCTTAGTCTTGATTCATCGGCGGTATCTTCCATCCCTTATCGTACGCAATTTGCAGTGAGCTTACCTGCATCCTTGCCACGATGCCGATTCTGGACTACGATAAGATCATGAGAACTTCTATTCGCGTGGGCACTTCAGGCTACAGCTTCAAGGATTGGCTGGACACGGTCTATCCGAGAGGAATGAAGGCGGGAGACTTCCTTTCTTACTACGCCAGGATGTTCGATTCTGCAGAGATCAACTCCACCTACTATCGCGTGCCCGCGCCATCCATGTTCGTCAACATGCTAAAGAAGGTTCCTTCCGATTTCACATTCGTAGTCAAGGTGCCAAAGGAGATGACGCATGATCGGGA
>CAZQUT010000051.1:0-7165 GCA_964596555.1 uncultured Thermotogae bacterium | reverse complement strand
GCACTCTCAGTCCAGGCCGGCTCGCCTACTACATCCTCATCCCGGAGAGAGAGGGGATCGGCGTCTTGGGACTGACCGACATGTTCGTCCCTATGCCAAACGGCCTCCTCTCCGAAGTGCGGTGGAACGATGGCTGGCACCTCACGCCGAGAACGGAGACCCCGTCACTTGCAGTCTTGTCGAGGAGCCCTGTTCGCGCAAAGGGTCCCAGCGGTCGAGCACTAGACGTTATGCAACAAGATGATCTATGGATTATCGATACAAGGAATATAGCTGACAAAATTCACATCTATCGGGGGTGAAGAGCATGCGCAAGGCGTTGACCTTTCTCGTTCTTATCTTTCTCCTCTCGGGGCTTGCCTTGGCTGAGAAGGCGCCGCTCAATGTGGCGATCATCTGGCATCAACATCAACCGTTGTACTTGAACACAATTACCGAGGAGTATGAGCTTCCCTGGGTGCGAGTGCACGGCGTGCAAGAATACGTCGATTCTCCACGCGTTATGGCCAAGTTTCCTGGCATCAACGTTACCTACAACCTGCAGCCGAGCCTGTTGTGGCAGATCATGGATTACGTGGAAATCACGCCGCAAGAGCAGGCAAAGGGAGGGCTCTATCAGTACATCGGTGCGGTCGACGATCACCTGCAGTGGATATGGAAGCTGATAACAGATCCCGCATCATTGAGCGCGGATGAGATCGAAGATGCAAGAGCAGTTCTTCTGGATCAACGGGGCAATACATCCTCGTCGGATCGCAGGACGACTACGGAAAGAATGACCTGCCGCCGCGATAGGGAAGGTGCCTGCTGAATGGGCCAGCAGTGGGTGCCCTGACCCCATGTGGGCGACTCAGATCTATTACTATCTCGCCTGCGGCGCCCGCCTTACCGGGGGGATATACGCAGGAACGACTTCTTAGCAGTTACAGCACGCAGGAAGAGCACTTCGCCACGCTCATTCCTGTGCAGGTAGAGCCTGACAAATAACTAAGGAGGTGATCGCGCAGAAGAAAGAAGAGAGGGTGTTTTCGAACCACCGAGAAGGATCATTCACAAATGAGGAGGTTAGAATGATGAAAAAAGCGTTTGTAGGGTTGATTGCATTGACGATGGTCACCGGGCTGTTCCTGGCGGTGTCAGCGAGCGAAGCGGGAAAGCTGATCATTTGGGCGGACGACACTAGAACCCCGATTTTTCGGGAGATTGGGGAGGCGTATACTGCTTCCACTGGGATTTTGGTGGAAGTGGTAGAGATGTCCATGGATGATATCCGAGAACAGTGCATTACAGCTGCCCCTGTCGGTGCAGGGCCGGACATGATTGTTGGAGCTCATGACTGGATAGGGAAGCTTGTAGTCAATGGGACCATTGTGAATCTAGAGTTACCCGAGGACGTTCTCGCCCAATTTGACCCAGTGACTCTCGACGCTATGTCCTTTGGGGGCAAGCTCTACGGGGTTCCGTATGCTCGTGAGGGTGTAGCCCTAGTGTATAACAAGGACCTCGTCCCCGTCCCGCCAACGACCTGGGATGAATTGATAAAAATAGCACGGGAACTCACTGATCCGACTGTACCGCAATACGGATTCATAGTTGAATACCCGTTCCCCTACAATTGTTTTGGTATCCTTTCGGCTCTTGGAGGCTATGTGTTTGGTAATAATCCTGACGGCTCCTTGAATCTCTGCGACATCGGTTTGGACAGCACGGGCATGATCCTTGGCGCTGATCTCATCGATTGGCTTATCGAGGAAGGGCTCATGCCGGCAGAGGTGCCTTGGGAGACCATGACAGGCTTGCTCAGTGAGGGCCGGGTTGGCATGGTGATTACCGGGCCGTGGGGCATACCAATTGCCGAGGGTGGTGGCGTCGACGTGGGCGTTGCTCCTATCCCCCTTATCTGCGGACAGCCCCCGCGACCATTTGTCGGCGTGCCGGGAGTAATGGTCTCGGCCTACTCACCAAACATGGCCATCGTCCAAGACTTCCTACTCAACCAGTTCATCACCAAGGGAACCCAGCTGGCCATGTATCAACACGATCCGCGGATTCCAGCCTATATGCCGGCCTACGAAGAGGTGAAAGAGGATCCCATCTTGCGTGGCTTCGCTGAATCCATTGCTAATGGCATCCCGTTACCTAATGTCCCTGAAATGAGCGCAGTCTGGTCGACCTGGAGTGACGCTATGGCGTTAATCGGAAACCAGCAACTAGAACCACCTGATGCCCTGCAACAGGCAGCTGAGAAGATCCGCGAGACGTTGGAGTGCAAGTAAATAGCGACACAAGAGCCAGGAGCCCTTAGGGTCCTGGCTCTTCTTTCTCTGTGATTCCATGTGGGGTAATGTCATGGTTGCTTATCTGTTCAAGATTGTTGGTCTCGGACTTCTGGATGCTTTGGCTCTAGCCGCCTGTATCCTATTTGGCTTGGACGCAAACTTCATCTTTGCGGGCTCGGTGGCCACTGGCATTCTTCTCCTTAACTGGCTTGCCTTCTCGCGCCGTAGTTATCCCTTTCGCTACCTTGTCCCCGGCCTTTTCTTCCTTGCGGCTATGGTAGTGTATCCTATTATTTACACTACTTACATTGCACTCACCAATTACTCTACCGGGCATATTCTCACTAAACAGCAAT
Organism: uncultured Thermotogae bacterium; assembly: GCA_964596555.1. Lineage (GTDB taxonomy): Bacteria > Bipolaricaulota > Bipolaricaulia > UBA7950 > UBA9294 > M55B144. Next base: position 4,530 of record CAZQUT010000051.1, on the reverse strand, counting down.
CAATTGAGCAATTCACGCAGCGAGAGTATGCCCCGCCGCAGTTGCGTCACTTTGCCTTCACAGCTTTTCTGAACCAACACGGAATGCTCACCGCAGTGCTGTTAAGGAGTAAGGAGAAAGAGTTTGTCGTATTCCGAGATGGACACTGGGAGCCTGTGGAGGGCCATGAGCTTGTGGACGAGGACGGCGATAGCACTGTAGATCGATTAGATGGCTGGACCCGCATGGAGCGACGTGACCTAGGCGCCTATATCGGTGAGCTTCAAACGTTGCGGGTGCCCTTCGAGGACGGGTGGTTGCGCATGGCTACTTTGACCGAGTTCCGCCTGTTCCTTCCCTGTTACGTTTACGACCCGACCCAGGACATCTTGGTAGACCAACAAACCGGTAATGTGTATCGGCCAGTTAAAGGGCAATTCACGACGGGTGATGGAGAGGTATTAGACCCTGGGTGGATGGAGTACGTGGGCTTCCGAAACTTCATCCGTTTGGTGACCACACCGCGCTATCGAGGACCGTTTTTGCGTGTATTCCTGTGGACGGTGGAGTGGGCGTTGTTCACTGTGTTGGTCAGCTTTGTCCTGGGTCTGGCGTTAGCGATCCTTCTCAATGACCCAAAGATGCGAGTGCGCAAAGTATATCGATCGCTCGTGATCATCCCCTGGGTGTTGCCATCTTTCATTTCCATCCTGGTATGGAAAGGGTTCTTCAATACGGAGTTTGGGCTCTTCAATCAGCTGCTAAGGTCATGGTTTGGAATAGCTGTTCCTTGGTTGGTTGAGTCGTTTTGGGCGCGGTTCTCCCTGATTCTCATGAATGTCTGGCTCACTTACCCTTACATGATGGTTGTTTCGCTTGGCGCATTGCAGTCTATACCAGATGAGCTCCACGAGGCAGCTCGGGTAGACGGTGCTACCCCCTGGCAGCGGTTCCAGAGGATCACCTTGCCGCTTCTCATGATCTCGATCGCTCCACTCCTCGTCGGCTCCTTTGCTACCACCTTCAACAATTTCAATGTCGTCTGGCTTCTCACCGAAGGGGGACCGGTAGTACGGATCGGTGAGCCAGCCGGCGCTACTGATATCCTGATCTCCTACGCTTACAAGCTCGCCTTTCTAGGGACCCGTGGGAACGAGATGGCTCTGTCCTCAGCGGTGGCTGTGGTAATTTTCCTCGTTATCCTCACAATATCCGCTGTGAGTTTTCGGTACACCCGGGTACTAGAGAAGGTATCACGTGGCCTATAAGAACAGCAATCGTTCGCGGTTGGGCAAGCGTTTCCTGCGCCATCTTCTCGCTTGGCTGGCTATTGCCTTTGCCATATTTCCCGCCCTCTATATCCTGGGAACCTCATTCAATGCTTCCAACTCTATCAGCACAACTGGAATTATTCCACAGCACCCTACACTCGAGCATTATCGTAGCCTTATTTGCGACCCTAATCACCCATTTTTTCTATGGACTTGGAATACCATAAAAGTATCAGGAATCACTGCTGGGGCGACTGTATTCCTGTGTGCGCTGGGAGCTTATGCGTTATCTCGATTCCGGTTTCGAGGCCGGCGGGCTGGGCTCCTTGCTGTCCTCTTGGTTCAGATGTTTCCTCAAACACTTGGGATGGTTGCCATATTTCTCATGATGGCTTGGCTGAGCAATATTGTTCCCTGGCTGGGTATTAATACTCACTCCGGACTCATTCTGGTCTACCTTGGCGGAGCGATGGGGTTCAATACATGGTTGATGAAGGGGTTCTTCGACAGCATCCCTCGGTCTCTCGAAGAGTCGGCGATGCTCGATGGAGCTACACCTTTCCAGGCCTTTCGGCGAATCATTCTTCCCCTTTCTCGGCCGATCCTGGCTGTGGTGTTCGTCATCCAGTTCATCGCTTCCTACTCTGAGTACATGTTGGCTAGCATCTTACTCAAAGGAAAAGAAATGTACACTCTCTCAGTTGGAATGCGGTTGTTCGTCACTCAACACTACGATGATCGCTGGGGCCCCTTTGCTGCGGCGGGCGTGATGGGATCGATCATTGTCTTGATTGTCTTCTACGCCCTTCAAAGGCAAATTGTCTCAGGGCTGACTCGGGGAGCAACTAAGGGATAAAAAGGAGAGTAATTTTGGAATATAGAGCACCAACTTGGATCTATAACACGATATTTTATCAGATATTTCCCGACCGGTTCTGCGATGGAGATCATATGACTGACCCACCAGCAACACGGCCGTGGGATGAGGTCCCCACGCGGCTCTCATTTTCAGGTGGGGACCTTGCAGGAATAACCAAGAAACTCGATTACCTGCAGTGGTTAGGGATCAATGCGCTTTACCTCACCTCAGTCTTCACATCGCCGAGCAACCACAAGTACGACACCGTGGATTACTTCACGATCGATCCCGCATTTGGTGGAAACGCCGCGTTGGTCGAACTGGTGGATGCTCTTCATTCCCGTGGGATGCGGATCGTCCTCGATGGGGTCTTCAATCACTGCTCCGATCAACACCCGTTATTTGAGGACGTCATCCGGAAAGGAATAGACTCACCCTATTGGGATTGGTTCACCGTTTTTGGGGGTGGCGTCGTCCGCGATCAGCAATTCAATTATATGTGCTTTGCTGGTGTGCCCTCCATGCCCGAGTGGAACCACAGGAATCCCAAGGTGCGGGAGTACTTACTGTCGGTCGTTCGCCACTGGATCCATGAATACGATATCGATGGCTGGCGGCTGGACACGACCGATTACCTCCCCCCTGATTTCGTCAAGGACATCCGCTGCGTCGCCAAGGAGGAGAAGAGTGACGCCTACATTGTGGGAGAGGTGATGGGGCTTGCCACCTCATGGTTCAAGCACGACGCGCTCGATGGTGTGATGCATTACAGGCTGCGAGACGCGCTCATCGGTTTCTTCGCCAATGGTGATTGCAATGCGGCCAGCTTTGCCGGCTTTGTTCGCAGCATCTGGCACAGCTACCCCGACGAAGCAAACTACAGCTCCTACACGCTCCTTGGAAGCCACGATAAGCCGCGCTTCCTCACCCTCTGCGGAGGAGACAAGACAAGTCTCATCCTCGCCGCTGCCTTCCTATTCACCTTTCCCGGTGCTGCCGCCATCTACTACGGCGACGAGATCGGACTGGAAGGGGGAGATGATCCCGATTGTCGTCGCGTCTTTCCCTGGAATGAAAAGGCGTGGGACAGGAACCTACTGGAGACATTCCACCAGCTTGCCCATCTTCGCCAGCAGGAGGCGTGCCTTCGGCGTGGCACGATCGAGTTCGTCACCGCGCATGAGCAGCATCTTGTTTTCAAGCGGAAGTTGAGCCAGGAAGAGATAATCATCGCTATCAACACCGGCAACAAAGACGAGCCGCTTAATCTAGCCTCTCCAGGGAACTGGGTCGACCTCTTCGCGCAGGTGCCCGTACCATCGACCACCGCGATCCCACGAAGGGGATTTCGCATCGTTAAGCGCGCGTAGAGAGCGTCCGTTCGTACAGATCGCGGTACTGCTTCGCGGAGGCTGAGTAGTTCGTCCATAGACGTGGATCGGTCTCCGGATTCCACACCTCATAGTTGACACCAGAGCTGTTTTCGACGAGAGAGCAGCTCTTCTTCCAAGCCCTCGTCCAAGACCAGGATCTCCTTGGCATAGGCGGGCGAAACGGTGATGAGAGAATCAGCCTGCAATATCTCCCCACAGAGGAGATTCAGCTTCCCTTCGTGCTTGAAGGGTGCGAGGAGTTCGTCACTCAGCCCAGTCATCCCTGCTGGTTCCCACGGGAAGACCCCTTGGTAGGCCAGGTTGTGGATGGTAAGGACGCTACGCTCACCACCAACGCCTATTCCTGCGTGCATGTAAGCGGGAATGAGAGCCGTGCGCCAATCGTTGGCATGGACTATATCGACTTGCCAATCCAGTTCCTCACACAGTTTCAACGCGCCACGCGAGAGGAAGACGAACCGCTCCAGTGCATCAGGGTAATCACCACCACCTTCTCCGTAGATCTGTGCTCGATCAAAGTAGTGATCATTCCCCAAGAAGAACACCGGAACGTCACTACCCGGGAGACGACCGCGATAAGCAATGCACTCGACATCGTTGTTTCCCACAGAAACCGGGAAGCGAGCGACCTTTTCCAATGGTGTTTTCTGCTCAACGCCCCGGTACTTGGCATGATCAGGCGCACGCCAATTCCAAGCGCATTCAACGCACGCGGGAGGGCAGAAGCTACATCGGCGAGTCCACCCGCCTTGGCATACGGCGATACCTCAGCCGAGACTAACACCGTGTGCATCACAGACCACCTTCCTCAGTCATGATCACTGAGCATTGCTCATCAGAGCATCTCGTTCCGTACTTAAGGGGTACATATAGATTAGGATAGTTGATCTTCGACCCCTCCCGCAAGCAGATCAATTCACGAGAAGATGAATCGGCCACAGAAGGGAACCATGGGATGTCTCTCTTGCTGTGCTTGTTGCCTACAGATGAAGCCACAATGCTGTGCCTTGCCATCGCGGGACCGGGG
>CAZQUT010000050.1:0-7264 GCA_964596555.1 uncultured Thermotogae bacterium | reverse complement strand
GACGATAAACGTTGTTTTCTTGCCACTTCTGATCTATATTAGCGAGCCCCGTTAGCGGGGCGTACCGCGGTTGTCCTTGTCGTCTATTCCTGCGTTTTCATGTTTGTAGTCTAAGAGCGTCTGTGTGAAGGAGAGAGTGATGTCGCAGTATGAGAAGCTGATCAAGAACCCTGTCGAGCGAGAACAGGAAGTCTTAGCCTTTTGGAAGGAGCGGGGAACGTTTCAGAAGTCTCTGGAGATGACCAAGAACGGACCGAGGTACGTCTTCTTCGAGGGGCCGCCAACGGCGAACGGGAAGCCGCATTTTGGCCATCTGATGCCGCGTGTATACAAAGACCTCTTTCCACGCTACAAGACGATGCAGGGGTTCTACGTCGCGCGCAAGGGCGGCTGGGATACGCACGGTCTTCCCGTCGAGATCGAGGTTGAGAAGGCAATCGGTATCAATAGCAAGCCGGAGATCGAGGCGTACGGTGTGGAGAAGTTCGTTAAGCGCTGCAAGGAATCGGTGTGGAAGTACAAGGATGAGTGGGAGCGTATGATCGACCGGATGGGATTCTGGATCGATCTTGAGAACGCCTACGTCACCTACACCGATGACTACATCGAGAGCGTGTGGTGGGAGCTTTCGGAGATGTACAACCAGGGTCTGCTCTACAAGAGTCACAAGATCCTGCCTTATTGTCCGCGTTGCGGGACCGGCCTTTCCTCTCACGAGGTGGCGCAGGGGTACCGCGTGGTGAAGGATCCATCCATTTCGGTGCGGATGCCGATCGTCTCGGATAGTGATGCGCAGTATAAGGTGGAGCTTCCCGACGCGACTTCTCTCCTTGCCTGGACGACGACCCCGTGGACTCTCCCGGCGAACGTCGGCCTTGCTGTTGCCGAGGATGCGGCCTACGTCGAGGTAGAACAGGAATGTGAGCGAATCATCCTTGCCAAGGACCTGCTCGAACGTGCCCTCGATGGGGACTATCACGTTGTACGCGAGTTTCCCGGAGCGGATCTGGTCGGTCTTTCGTACGAGCCGCCGTTCCGCCTGTTGGATGATGAGCGCGCCTACCGCGTGCACTCCGCTTCATTCGTCAATATGGAGGACGGGACGGGGATCGTTCATACGGCACCGGCGTTCGGTGAGGACGACTACGAGCTTGGCATGGAGAAGGATCTCCCGTTCTTCCAGCCGGTCGACCTTGCGGGGCGATTTACCGAGGTGTTCCCTATGTGCGAGGGAATGTTCGTCAAGGATGCCGACGCGACGATCATCGACGACCTGAAGACGCGTGGAGTCCTGTACCGGCTTGCTCCATATGAGCACGATTATCCGTTCTGTTGGCGCTGCGACACGCCGCTCCTCTACTACGCTCTCGACTCGTGGTTCGTAAAGACAACGGCGGTGAAGGATAAGATGATCGCCAACAACGCGGCCATCAACTGGTATCCGCCACACGTGGGAACTGGACGGCTCGGCGACTTCCTCGCTAATTTGAAGGACTGGGCCCTCTCCCGCGACCGCTACTGGGGGACGCCGCTCAACCTGTGGATCTGCGAGGAGTGTGGGGAGACAATCGCCGTTGGTAGCCGCGATGAGCTTGTGGAGCGCGCCCTCGATAAGGATCTGGCGAAGAGTGTTGAGCTGCACCGCCCGTACATCGATAAGGTGGATCTAACCTGTCCCAAGTGCGGCAAGACGATGCACCGCGTGACGAACGTGATCGATACCTGGTTTGATTCGGGATCGATGCACACCGCACAGTGGCACTACCCGTTTGAGAACAAAGATAAGTTCGAAGATTCGTTCCCGGCTGACTTCATCTGCGAAGCAATGGATCAGACGCGAGGCTGGTTCTACACCCTCCTTGCCACGAGCACGATCGTCCACGGCCAGGCACCGTACCGCAACTGCGTCGTCACCGGTCTTGGACTCGACGAAAATGGAATAAAGATGAGTAAGAGTAAGGGGAACGTGATCGATCCCTGGGAGCTGATCGACGTCTACGGTGCGGACACGCTGCGCTGGTACCTGTACTCGTCGAGTGCGCCCTGGAAATCCAAGCGCTTGGGTGGGGATGTGGTCAAGGATGCACTGTACAAGTTCCTTGATACGTTGCGCAACACCTACGACTTCTTTGCTCTGTACGCTTCGATCGATGATTTTGATCCCGTACGTGACGTGCTCAATCGTGATAACTTAACCGTGCTCGATCGTTGGATCCTCTCTCGTCTGGCGACGACGACGAAGGAAGTGGCGGATGGCCTGGACGCCTACGATGTGGTATCGGCAACGGCGGCCCTAACTGCTTTCTTGGGCGATCTCTCCAACTGGTACGTGCGTTCATCGCGGCGGCGCTTCTGGCGAGGGGGAATGGGTGCCGACAAGGTTGCCGCATATGCGACGCTCTATCATGTGCTGATGGAGTTGACTAAGCTCCTGGCCCCGTTTGTCCCATTCATCAGCGAGGCGATCTACCAGCGGCTCCGCACTGCTGATGATGTTGAAAGTGTGCACCTGTGTCGCTTCCCGACATCTTCCGCTGATGCTATCGATCTCGATCTTGAGGATCAGATGGACCTTGCCCGCAGGATCGTCTCCCTCGGGCACCAGGCGCGTAACCAGGCGCAGGTAAAGGTGCGCCAGACCCTTGCGCGCGTCATCGTTTCCATTGGAGAGGTGGTGAATGCCTCCGAGGCTAAGCTTCCTGGGGGAGGTTTCTCCGAGGCAAACGTCTCTGAGGGGAAGCTTCGCGAGGAGAACCTCTCTGAGGGGAACCTCTCGGCGGAAGTCGTGGCTCTGATCGACACGGAGCTGAACGTGGAGAAGGTCGAGCTCTCACCCGATCTGTCAAGCTACTTCACAGAGATTACCGCTCCCAACTTTCGCACCCTCGGTCCGCGGCTGGGTCCGCAGGCCAATCGTGCCGCGGAATGGATCGTGAGGCAAACCGCGGAGTCGATTCGCGACGCGCTGAGCGCCGATGCAACAACGGTGAATATCGAAGGTAAAGAGATCACAATCAACACCGATGATGTGATATTCGAAGCGCAGCTACCGGAGCGATTCGTCCTCGTTGAAGAGGGCGCGATGCGCCTGCTCTTGGACACGCAAGTCGATGCCCGACTACGTGAGATGGGCTGGGTCCGCGAAATTGCCCACCGCGTGCAAGTCCTGCGCAGGGAGGCGGGATTCGAAGTGACAGACCGTATTGTCCTCTCCTACGAGGCAGATGAGGCCACGGGGCAGGTGATGTCGAACAATCGCGAGGCGATCGCCGCAGAGGTGCTGGCAACTTCGATTGAGGATAAAATCACCGGCGAACAAGAGATTGTGCAAGAACTTGCGCTCAATGATACAACGCTAAAGATTGGATTACGGCGTGTCGATGCAAACGGAGGCTGAGATGGCAACAGCGGTGTTAGGGATGCAGTGGGGCGATGAGGGCAAGGGGAAAATCACTCATCTGCTCGCAAAGGACGCGAAGATGGTTGTGCGGTTCAATGGTGGACCAAACGCCGGGCACACTGTAATCGACCGTGGGGTGAAATTTGGCACGCACCAGATTCCAGCTGGTGCCTTCTATCCTGGTGTCACATCGATCCTCGCTACTGGAATGGTCATCGACCTTGTTGTGCTGCGCGAGGAGTACGAAACAGTCGTCAAGCACCTTGGCAGGAGGCCGGAACTGCTCATTGCGGAGAATGCACACCTGATCCTCCCGTATCACCGCATCCTGGAGGACTTGGAGGGGAGCGGAGTGGCGATCGGGACAACGCGACGTGGGATTGGGCCAGCATATCGCGATCGGGCGGCGCGCATCGGGATTCGTGCCATTGACCTGCTTGATAGAACGCGCTTGGAGGAGAAACTCAGCAGGCGGTTGGAGCTATTGCACCGCACCTGGCCACAGGCGGAATCTATCACGAATCTGACTGCGAGCCACCTTGCTGAGGACTTGCTGACTTCTGCTGAGCCATTCCTCTCGTCTATCGGAGATGCGCCGGGAGCAATTCAGAGGGCAATGGTGCGCGGGGAAGAGTTGCTCTTTGAGGGGGCGCAGGGGGCTCTCCTCGATGTTGACTACGGAACTTACCCCTACGTCACATCATCGTCCACCGTCTATGCCGGCCTGCCGCACTCGGTTGGGATCGGGAACCTCAACGTCGAGCGTCGACTGGGAGTGACCAAGGCGTACACGACGCGTGTTGGAGGTGGGCCATTTCCCACAGAGCTTGTTGGCGAGGAGGGAAGCTGGCTACAGAATGCAGGATCGGAGATCGGTGTGACCACCGGGCGGCCAAGAAGGTGCGGCTGGCTGGACCTTGTTGCGTTGCGACACGCGGTGCGCTTGAACGCCCCCACCGGGCTTGCAATTACGAAGCTCGACATCCTCACTGGCCTGCGCGAGATAAAGGTCTGTCGCGCCTACAAGCTATACGATCGCGAGATCACCACATTCCCTACATTGGCTGAAGATCTTGCTCTGTGTCAGCCGGTCTACGAGAGTGTCGCCGGCTGGGATGATGACATCACTGATGTGCGCGCCTACGGCGATCTTCCATCCGCTGCGCGAGCGTATCTTGACGTGATGTCCGTTGGGCTCGATGTGCCGATCGCCCTCGTTTCCGTTGGCCCATCGCCTGAGGAGACGATCCTTACCGGCTTTGACAGGGGTTAGTGGGGCGGATATAATCGCTATCTCAACTGGGAATTCAAGGAGTAACGATCATGCAACGCACGTTTGTGGCAAAGAACGAAGAAATAGGGAAGAGTTGGAATAGGGATTGGTACGTGGTTAATGCCGATGGCAAGCCCTTGGGACGAATGGCAAGTGAGATTGCCACAATCCTGCAGGGGAAGCACAAGCCAATCTACACCCCACACGTCGATACGGGGGATTACGTTGTTGTAATCAATGCCGAGAAGGTTGGCCTGAGTGGAAAGAAGTGGGATCAGAAGCTCTTCCAACGTCACACTGGCTACATAGGTGGTCTAAAGGAGATGACGTATCGTAAGCTGGTTGAGCGTCGCCCGACTATGCCTGTGCGTGAGGCGGTTCGCCGCATGCTCCCCAAGAATATACTGGGCAGGCGGATGTTGCGTAAGCTGAAGGTCTACGCCGGACCCGTGCATCCGCATGAAGCACAGAGCCCCAAGGAAATCTCCTTCTAGCGCGTTCCTGCATTCAGCCATCAACTGTCAGGAGAGGAAACATGTTGCTCTCTTCTGTAGGTTGATGGCTGTTTTTTTCTTTGAGATCCACGGCTGAGCGGCAGCGGACATTTGTCTACACCCCCCTAGACAAAGCAGGGGGTGGCTCTCGACACCCTTCCTTTCTCTCAATCACCCATCTGCGCTAGACTTCGAGCAATGAAACACGCATGCACACGGGTGGTGGGACGAATTATGTTAAGTAGAACGCGTGGTACGTTGTACGGGGTTATCATCCTCCTGGTCCTTCTGACGGCGGTTGTACCCGTTTTCGGTCAGAGGGAGAAAGTAGGTGTCTTCGTGCAGGCGGCGGTGCCGGTGCCGGCAGCACAGCTAGATATCTTGAAGAGCTACGCCAGTCAACACTGTGCGATTATCACTGGTTGTGGGGTTGCATCCGCGGGCGAGCTGATGTATGCGCAGCGACTTACGAACACTTACATCGGGAACAGCGTTCCCCTTGCTGGAATGCGGAAACTGGCGCAGGCGCTTGATGCGGATCATCTAGTTGTGTTCCGTATAGTACGTTGGGAGAGTGTGATTGCCTTCCGCGCTGAGCGTTCTCTGCTCTTCCTTGGGGCTAGCTCCTTTCTCGGTGATTCGATGAAGCTGCTCACGAGCCCCCTCGGGCTCTTGCTAGGGCTGGATAAAGCTGCAACGGTGGGCGTTTTCGTCACGGTGTTTAGCTCTTCTGGTGACATAGAGTTTACAACGACAGTTACTACGGAAGACAAGCCTCTCTTCTCGCTATTGACGGCGGACCCGACAGAGGCTGCGAAACAGGCGATCGATGGAGCATTGTATCAATTGGCGGTCTCGCTGTGAGTGTAGCGAGCAGGGGAGGGTAACTGATGTTACAGACTTTCAAGGAAGGTGATTGGTACAATGAACATGGTGTATTCTTGCAAATTTAGCGAAAAAGATGAGCACAAAGGAGGTAGCAATGAAGGTGTATAAGGTCAGCCTTTACGGCCTTTTCCTCCTCTTGGTACTCGGCACCCTCCTCTTCCCGGCGAGTGTACTTGCCCAGGAGTCGGGGTACTACACGGTTAGCCAAGGGGACAAGCGGGTGCAGATTACGCCGCTCGCCGGTCCGACTGTAGCTGGTGATTACTATGGTTTGACTGACAGCCAGTCGAATACGGGCCTGGAAGAAACGAATACCGCGGTGCTGTTCCTGTATCGCAACACGACGACGGGCGACGTATCGTTGTTCGTCCTTCTAAGCGGCACAGGGGGAATTGCCGGGGCAACGACAATGACGCTCTCCGGTGTACCAGCTGCAGCAGGTTTCACAGTGCAGGATGACGGTACAATGGACTTCCGCGAGGTATGGGAGCTTACTCCTCCCACGGGGAATGTCTCCTGGACGTGGGACGATGGAAAAGCTGATGGAATGGTTCTTGGACCTCTCGGTACAGAATTTGAGATGAACGTGTTCCCGCAGTTCACGTCCGGCATCACGGCGGTGAAGTTCCTCTCCGGAGATCTAGCCTCTCCGCAAGAAGTGGACCTGAATCTGCTTGACGCGATCATCGTCAAGGGCACGCCGAATGAACCGCCGCAGGTGTCGTTTGGGACCTCGCCGGCCAAGGCACATATCAATGAGCCGATCGCGTTCGATGCTAGTGCTACGTTCGATCCGGACGGATCAATAGTTGAGTACGCGTGGGACTTCGATGGTGACGGGCTCTTCGATCAGACGACCGCTGATCCCATCGTCACTCACAGCTACATCCTAGCTGGGACAAAGAGCGTAACCTTGCGGGCGACTGATTCTGATGGAGCGACTCAGCGTTTGACGATGTCGCTTGACATATCCGACCTTGCGGTCAAGGTGATGCGCACCATATCGACGGTTGCCGCGCTTCCTGGAAGCACATTCAAGGTTGTTGTTCGCATTGAGCCAGAGATGGATCTAGCTGGTGTTGGACTGGAAGAGAAGCTCCCTGTTGGTTGGAAGATAAAGCCGTTGGAGAATGCCGGTGCCGCCTTCAAGCGAGCAGCAGTGCAGTGGGTATTCATTGACGAGATCAAGTCAGGAACGACCAAGGTCAT